>JAAYAE010000381.1 GCA_012719555.1 Acholeplasmataceae bacterium
TTGTTCCAGTGACTGTTATTGTTGGATTTTCATATGCTTTCGCATCAAGAGAAAAAAAATATCATAAAATCAAATTATTTTTTAATTGTGTTTTTATTGTATTTGGTATTATAGTTATCATTAATACGATTATTCATGTTGGTACTAGTATATAAGAATGGACACGAAAGGTTTAACAAGCTAAAATAAATTCAAGAAAGGGCGTGTTAAACCTTGTCTAGAAATGGAATACGATTTACAGATGAATTTAAAAAACAAATAGTAACTTTGCATCATTTAGGTAGTACCGTGAATCATCTTAGTAGCGAATATGGCGTATCAACTGTAACTATTTATAAATGGATAAAAGAACTTTCTCCGGTTAACGTATTTGGCAAAGAAGAAATTACCGCCAGGGATTACGAAAAAATGAAACAACGCATTGCTGCTCTGGAAATAGAGAATGATATACTAAAAAAAGCTACCGCCATATTCGCAAGAAAACCATAGAAGAAATAGTTGCCTTCATCAATAAATATAAATCACAATATACTATAAAACGCATGTGCAAAGTACTGAAATTTCCAAGAAGTACATACTATAAAGCCTTATGTGCATTACCATCTGCAAGAGGAATAAAAAGACTAAAGCTTAATGAAACCATTAAGAAAGTTTTCGAAGAAAGCAAAGACCGTTACGGTGCACCTAAAATACAAAAGATATTGGATTCTCTCGGGATTCATACTAGTTTGAAACTTGTTCAAAGGTATATGGCAGCGTTGGGATTAAGATCCATAGTGGTAAAAAAGTATCGCCATTATTCTTCCAAATGCTTGGCCCAAGGGCTTAAGAACTTATTAAACAGAGATTTCAAAACCACAGCAATCAATAAGAAATGGTGCACTGACATAACATATATCCATACGGTTACTGATGGCTGGACATATCTGGCCTCCGTAATGGATTTGGCCAGCAAAAAGATCATTGGTTATGCTTATTCAAGAAAGATATCTGCTGAATTAGCTGTAAAAGCGGTTGAGAATGCTTGCCTTAATGTTAAGAATACTGCAGGAATCCTCCTGCATAGTGATCTTGGGACCCAGTACACAAGCCAGCTGTTTGAAGATATGCTTGCAAGCAGGAATATGGTTCATTCTTATAGCCGTAAGGGAAACCCTTATGACAATGCCTGCATTGAATCATTCCATTCTATTTTAAAGAAGGAAGAAATCAATCGTAACAAGTACTATGATTTTAAAACTGCAGGCAAGGCAATATTTGAATATATTGAATCCTGGTATAACCGTAAAAGGATTCATGGCAGCATAAACTATATGACACCGCAAGAATTTGAAGATGCTGCGAATGCTATAGCATAAATGTTAAACTATTTGTGTCTATTATATTGACCTAGGTCCATACATATATTATTCTAACAACAATAGAATAAATTCTAAACTAAAAATAATGTCCCTAGTTAAATATAGCTAATATTCAAAATTAGTAGCTTGGATTATATGTTCTTTAAACAATATCAAGGCCACTTCCGCAAAAATCGGAAGTGGCCTTGATATTGTTTATGCCAGTTACATTAGTTTAACCAACAAATCATTATTTTTCTTACGGTGCTACTATCTCAGCACCTAGTTCTGTGAAGTTAATTAAGGCATTGGGAGGTAATTCTACTTTCATACCTTTATTCTTCCATTTCAAAACATTTTTAACTGTACAGCTCGTCACTTCTCCATTTTGCGTCAAGTTGACTACACTTTTTGCCTTAAATTCTACAAATCCGGCATTTTCCATATTTATGGCATTATTCTTCCAACCAACAGGGCGCAACTTAGTATCTTCTGACAAGGTACCTGTTTTTACTGCACCATTGTCATAAAAAGTAAGCAGAGAATCACTCTTAAAGTCTACGAAGCCGTATTGCCTTTCGCCTATACCTATTGTTGTCTTGTCAACAATAGTTCCGCTAAGCACCGTTCCTTGATCGCTAAAAGTTACTGCTGTACCACCTTTATAGCGGATATGCCCAGAACTGGGTAATGCTATATTATAGGTACCGCTATTATTCCAATAGCGATAATAACGCGGCAGGAAAAAACTACGTTCTGTATATGCTGCCACAAAATAGTAATCATTGATAATACGTTGCCAACCTTGAGGTCGTAAATATGTATCATTGGCCAACACACCTGTTACTAATGAACCATTTTCATCAAAACTTGCCATAGTACCTTTTTTAAATTTCACCTGATCGCCTACCGACCAACCCTGAGGAAAAAGTTCTTCATTTTTTGTAAGAATTTTGGTTACAGGAGCGGCAAAAGTACTACCACCGAAAATACAAAGGCTAATTATGATTGCCGTTTTAAGTAAAATATTCTTTACGCGCACTCTAACCATTCCTTTCCAAACATCCTGTATTTTAAAGTTTATATCTCACGCTTAGATGCTTATGGGCGCTGCAATCTTTTTACCCACAAGATCGATTATCTTGGCAAACCCATCCCTGTCTTTCAGCTTACTACCTAGTGAAGTTGGTATACAGATAACTCTTGCCCTGCCTTCTTTTTCAAGAAATGTTCTTACTGCAGGAGGTAAAGTACTAGCCCAAACGGGAAAGACTAGAATTAATTCTTCATTGTCATCAGGTTTTTTATATCTTATCGGTAACGCTTCACCTCTGAAAGCCTTATAGCCCGCTTTAATATAACCGCCAGCGCCCTGCCAATCAACATCATCTGCTATTTCTCTTGCCGTAGTAGAATAACGCACTGCCAATTCTTCTGCGATAGCTTTACTTCTGCCAGTTCTAGTAAAATAATATACTTGCATAACCATAAAGCCTCCTTTATTCCAGTTCTTATTTTTACTACATTGTATTACTTTAGATTAAAAGACACAATCGAAAACTTACTCAAAATAAAACAGCCCCTTCTGAAAATCTTCAGAAGGGGCACTGGTTGTGTTGGTGCGGGTGACAGGAGTTGAACCTGCACGTCGTAAAACGCTAGATCCTAAGTCTAGTGCGTCTGCCAGTTCCGCCACACCCGCAAGGATAATATTAATTTAAAGAAAAAAATTGGTGATCCACCCGAGATTCGAACTCGGGACACCCTGATTAAAAGTCAGGTGCTCTACCAGCTGAGCTAGTGAATCATTGGCTGGGGCGGCTGGATTCGAACCAACGCATGCGGGAGTCAAAGTCCCGTGCCTTACCGGCTTGGCTACGCCCCAAGAAAACTATTTAAAACTATGAAATTATGGGGTGGCTGAAGGGGATCGAACCCTCGAGTAACGGAGCCACAATCCGCCGTGTTAACCGCTTCACCACAGCCACCATGTAACCAAACATAATCGCTTGGCGACGTGAAATATTGTAACATGGC
Source organism: Acholeplasmataceae bacterium (assembly GCA_012719555.1). GTDB lineage: Bacteria > Bacillota > Negativicutes > Acidaminococcales > Acidaminococcaceae > JAAYAE01. The sequence goes on from JAAYAE010000381.1 coordinate 3,378, forward strand.
TAGCAATTATGTGTCAACCATTTTTGTAACTTTTTTACCATAAAATCAAAAAAAATTACTTGGAAGCTGCAATAACTTCTATTTCTATTTTTACACCTTTGGGTAAAGCCGCTACTTGGACACAAGAACGTGCCGGGGCTTGTTCTTGAAAGTAAGAACCATAGACACCGTTAACGGCAGCAAAATCGGCTAAGTCCGTAAGAAATACCGTGGTTTTAACTATATTAGCATAGTTTAGTCCCCCAGCCAGTAAAATTTCTCCTATATTGTCTAAAACCAACTTTGTTTGTTCTTCAATGGTTCCTTGTAATACTTCTCCTGTTGCCGCAATCAAGGGTATTTGCCCTGATATAAACAATAATCCCTGAGCTCCTATAGCTTGAGAATAAGGCCCAATGGCTTGTGGTGCTTTTATTGTTTTTATTTCTGTCTTCATGTAATCGCCTCTTTTTATTTTACTTTAAAAAGCATTGCATAACATCTCAAATAGAAA
>JAAYAE010000382.1 GCA_012719555.1 Acholeplasmataceae bacterium
ACTTATAGCTGTCCATATATTTGTAGCTACTGTTGTTATGCTAGTCCATATGTTTGTAAACACCGTTGTTATACTAGTCCATATGTTTGTAGCTACTGTAGAAATTGTAGTCCATATATTTGTAAAAACTGTTGTTACACTAGTCCATATATTTGTAAACACTGTGCTTATTGTAGTCCACAAAGATACAGCTACTTCTTTTATAGAGTCCCAATTTTTCCATAGTAATAAACCTACTGCAATAACTCCTGCTATGGCTAAACCTATCCACCCAAAAGCACTTATTTTTAATGCACCATCTACTATTGTAGCTACTCCTTTAAGTCCTGCTAAAGTTGTTTTAAGTATATTTATCGTTTTAATAGCACCATACAGTGAAGCAAACCCAATGGCTAGATTAGCTATTGCATCTTTATGTTCTGCAATAAAACTAAAAACCTTGCTAAGAACATCATACATTTTCATAAACCCATCAGCTACTTTGTTTGCTATATTATCAATAGTTCCATCTTCTTGCCATTGCTTTAGTTTCCCTGTTACGTTATCTACTAAAACCCCTAACTGTCCGCCTGTTCCTTGCATGATTTGAGTACTCATATTAGTAAGTCTATTTTTCAATTTCCCAAATTTACTCACTAAACTATTATTCATTGTTTCAAATGCTTTATCAGTTAAGCCTGCGCTGTTTTTCATAGCATCTAAGCTTGTATTAAAATCTCCAAATCCTTTTCCTGTTAAAACTAAAGCTCCGGATAATGCTCTAACATTCCCAAACAACTTACCCATGGTTTCGGTGTTGCCACCAGTTTTAACCTTTATCTCTTCTAAGAATTTGGCAAATCCTTTACTTTTTAAAGCCGACACTGAAAAGTCTATGCCTAGCTGTTGGGCTGTTTTGGCAGCTTCTTCGGTTGGCTTAATTACACTTGAAAACACGCCTTTTAAAGCTGTTACTGCTTCATCTGTTTTCAAACCATTCTTAGTCAAACTTGCCATTCCTGCTAACATTTCATCTATGGAAGCACCAGCAGATTTAGCAATAGGAGTTAGCGACCCCATAGATTCAGCAAGTTCAGCCACTGTTGTGACACCTAGATTTTGAGTAACCAACAGTTTATCCGATATACTTTGCATTGCTTTTTGTCCTGTTAGTCCGTAAACGTTCATTGTGGAAGTTAATATTTTAAGGGAACTATTGGAATCCGAAAATCCAGCCTTAGCTAGTTTGGCAGAAGTAACCGCTGCTTGAATACTTTCGCTTGCTTTTACACCAGAAGAAATAGCATCATACTGTGTGTCTGCTAGTTCTTTTACTGCAATTCCAGTATCATTAGAAGTTTTAAGTAGTCCCTGTTGTATATTTTTTAACTCCAAACTGCCTTGTGCTATTGATTTAACTTTTCTCGCACCTTCGTCCAATTCGCCTAGCCCTTGCACACCTGTTTTAACTATCAAACCACCCGCAAGTGTCGCTAAACCTGCGCCCCACTTGACAATTTTATCTCCTGCTTTTTCAAACCCCTTAGTGGTCTTATTAACAAAATTAATAGTTTGCTGTGATGCTCTTTTAGTTTCCTTGGTCATTCCTTGCAGATTTTTATTTATTTTAAGCAATCCACCACTCATTTTGTCTTGGAGAGAAAGGACAACACCTATAGTCTTTGAAGCCATATCTTACCTCCTTTCTTTAAGGATTAAAAAAGGGAAGGTTATTTTTTCCCCTTCCCAAATATAGCTTGCAATATAGATTCTATTTTCATTTTGTCATACTCGAATTTTAGTTTTAAATTATATTCCATGCTATCTATGTAAAATTGTCTTTCTAAAGAATCCAAATTGAGGTAATAATCTAAAGGTTGAGAACTTCGGTCTAAATAATAACTAATCCAATATAGTTCCCCTCCCTCGTCTTTATTACCTCTTATGAGTTTTTTATTACTACTTCTGCATTACTATCCTCAAATTCTTCATTTATTTTTTGTGCTAATTGTATAGTTCCATCAATTCCGAATATTTTAACAGGAATATCAAAGGGTTCTCCACACTCTAGTTCTTTCATAAGTTCATCACTATGTAGAATATCGCAACTATTATAAACTAATTCTTTAGACGCGTTTAACATTTGTCCATAGTTTAATTTATCTATACTTTCATCTTTGCTAAATTTAATACTATTAGCTAAAGTATTTTTAAACTCTAGTAAATCGCTATCAGAAGGTCTTTTAAACGTTAATGTTCCAAACCCTTCGACTTCTATATCTACCACTTTTTTTCTTTTGTTATATCTATCTGTAGCTTTTTTTATAAAATCCTCTAATGTTATTTTTTTACCCATAAAGTCCTCCTTAAATTAATTCTAAATATTCAAATGTACTAGCTGTAAATGGTAGTTCTTCGTCTACCATTGCCCCTGCCTCTACCTTAGCTAGTTGTAATGCTGTAAATACAACATCTTCTAATTTTAATCTTTCAACTGAATTTACATTTA
>JAAYAE010000383.1 GCA_012719555.1 Acholeplasmataceae bacterium
ACTCTAAGGAGGGCCGTTGCAATATAGCACCGAGAATTATAATATTTTACTAATTTCATTGCCAAATATTAATGAAAAATATACAATGGTTAAGGAAAGTTATAAAATCGCTAAAGGAGTTTTTATTAATGGAAAAACGTGTAATTCAAGTTGACGAGCGTGTGCCTATCCTAATTGGCCTTCCGCTTAGCCTCCAGCACCTTTGTGCTATGTTTGGGGCCACTATTTTGGTTCCCTTTCTTTTTAAAGTAGACCCCACAACTTGCATCTTTTTAAATGGTATCGGCACTTTGCTGTACATATTCTTAACCAAGGGCAAAGTACCGGCTTATTTAGGTTCAAGTTTTGCTGTTATTTCCCCTGTTATGGTAGTTTTATCTACTTCCACTTATGCTTCCGCACAATCAGGATTCATCGTCTTCGGCCTTATTTATTGTTTATTAGCTTTAATTATAAAATATGTGGGCACAGATTGGATTGACATAGTCTTTCCCCCTGCAGCCATGGGTGCCATCATTGCCATTATTGGTTTAGAACTCGCCCCTACAGCGGCAGGCATGGCTGGCCTTACCGGTGATGTCATTAATTATCATAGCGTGGCAATTTCTATGTTCACCTTGTCCATAACTATTTTGGGTACTGTAGCTTTTAAAGGGTTTCTATCTATTATACCTATTCTATTCGGTGTAATCTGCGGTTATATTGCAGCCCTCTTTACTGGTATGGTTGACCTTACGGGCGTCATTAATGCCCCTTGGTTCCAAGTTCCCAAATTTTACGCACCTGTGTTTGACTTAAGTGCAATTTTGATTATTATTCCAGCAGTTTTAGTCACACTAGCCGAACACATTGGTCACCTAATCGTTACAGGCAATATTGTCGGCAAAGACTTAGTAAAAGATCCCGGACTGCCACGTTCTCTTTTAGGTGATGGACTAGCGACAACTCTTTCCGGTTTTTTTGGTGGCACACCAAATACTACTTACGGTGAAAATATCGGTGTTTTAGCTTTAACAAAAGTGTACAGTGTCTGGGTAATTGGTGGAGCCGCTGTTTTGGCTATATGTTTATCATTTATTGGCAAACTAAGCGAGCTAATCCGTAGTATCCCGGTCCCTGTTATGGGCGGTGTTTGCCTTCTTCTCTTTGGTGTTATTGCTGTTTCAGGCATCCGTCTTTTTGTGGATCGGCAGGTTGATTTTACGAAATCTTCAAATATGGTTATGACTGCTACTATTATGATTATTGGTTTATCCGGAGCTAAATTAACATTCGGTACCGTTACTATCCAAGGGATGGTATTGGCAACTATCGTAGCTGTTATAATGAGTCTAACCTTTAGATTATTTCACATATTAGAGGCTAAATAGGCCTATAATAAAGGAGCTAATTGTAATGAAAAATCGCTGGAAATATTTAATAGCACTCTTACTGGTTTTACTTATTGCTGCCGGCGTATATTTCTTCTTTTCTGCTAACAACAAAAAATCTCCTGAGTATTCTTTGACGCTATTACAAACAGCTATAAATTCAAATGATTGGGATGCAGTAGAAAAACGTATGGACATGAACACATTTTATGGCCAAGTTTTTGATGATGTTATAGCTCCTACTATGCGCCCAACAAATGATGGTTTTACCAACGACTTTTTTTCAGGCATTTTACAAAATGTAAAAGCTACGTTTATTTCCTCCATGACCGAATATACCAAAGAGTTTGTAACTAAAAATTCTGCTGACAAAACCCTAACGTTGCCTGAACAAGTTTTCGCCCGTAAATTTATTGGCATTATAAATTTAAAAAATGCTACTTACAAAAAATACAGTAATGTTAAAATTCATGGCAGTACGTCAACAGTAGATATAACTATTAATGATAAAACTTTAGACAAAGATTTTTTAATACAAGTTAGTATGAAAAAATTGCCTGATGACACTTGGCAGTTAGTGAAGATATTAAACGTCACCGATCTTTTGTCTAATATAAAAAAAGCTCAAGCCGAGAAATTAGTTGCTCTCAACAAACCTTTGAGTGAAGAAATTGCCAATCAAATAAGTATCAGTAAAGGTAAGTTTGATATTAAAACTCGTGCTAACCCTTGGCACTCAACTGCCTTTATCTATAATCCTTTAGTAACCTTCAAGTCTGATACACAGATAGCATCCTTTATTGGGCAGGTGCAGGTACTTGGTAAAAATGACGATCCACTTTTCACACAAAAGTATATTGTTAATGGCCCCTTCCCAATTGGTGCTAAACAAGACTATAGTTTCAGCTGGACTCTAAATCCTTTTGTTCCGGGAGAAAAAGCTCTTATAGAAGCCAATAAAAATGATTTGAAACTTAAAGAAACTATCTTAGGGATTAAATTTATAGACGGCAAGAATTTGCAAATTTTAGAACAAATCCCGGAAGCTGATTAATTTATAAAACTAAAACTTAATATTTGTTTTGCGACAAAAACCCCCGTCTCTTTGATCTGCACCCAAAATGTTGGACAGGTTATTAAGCGATTAATCTGGAATGAGTTCGGTATTCTACCGGACTCATTCCTTTTAGTTTTAGCTTGATTCTCTTGTTGTAGTAATGAATATATTCATGCAGTTGCTTTTCAAAGTCTTCCAGAGATTTAAATTCTTGCAAATACAGTAATTCAGACTTTAGAATTCCAAAAAAAATCTATCACAGAATTATCGAGACAGTTTTCCTTGCGGAACATGCTCTAGATTATCCCGTTATTTTTTAGTGCCTTCTGGGAATAGGCATGATTGTCCTGCCCCCCTTGGTCAGAGTGAAATATTAGGCCTTCCGTATCCTTGACCTTGGCAAAAGCTTTATCCAGCATATTCATTACCTGTGACAAGGCAGGAGTTGTGGAAATGTCGTAGCTGACAATTTCGCCGTTGAACATGTCCAGTATGGGAGAAAGATAGAGCTTTCTTCCGAAAAGGGAAAACTCTGTTACGTCCGTAGTCCATTTCTGGTTAGGCTTGTCAGCTTTGAAATCCCTGCCTATAACATTGGGGGCTACCCTACCTATCTGGCCCCTGTAAGAGCGATATTTTTTAATTCGCACCTTGCTGGTGAGATCCTCTTCCTTCATTAGTCGCATAACCACCTTGTGGTTAATACAGACACCCTGCTTGCGCATCTCGACTGTGACACGGCGATAGCCGTACCTGCCAAAATGACTTTCACAGATGTGGTGCAGTATGGCTCTACTCTCTGTGTACTTATCCACCCTGTTAAGTCCTTTGATGATGGCGTAATATGTGCTACGTGCTAGATTGGCGAACTTCAGAAGAGCATTGAGCGGAAATCTCGCCTTAAGTTCAAAAACAACTATGGCTAATTCTTTTTTGGTTGCTTTTTCCGCTGTTGAACCAAGGCGTCTAATTTTTTTAAGAATTCATTCTCCATACGTAGCTGTGCATTCTCAGCTTCCAACTGTTCTATTTTTGTTAAATCTTCTTTCTTCTTGGGTTTTTTAGGCATTTTACTTGGCCTGCCTTTCTTCTTCGGCATTAACCCAGACATACCCTCGTCAAGATATTTTCGTTCCCACTGGCATATTATTCTAGGAGCAGGGATCTGAAACTGAGCTGCCGTTTGCATTAATGATAGCCCATGTTCCCACTTGTATTCAATGACTTTTTTCTTTAATTCAGGAGTATATCGCTTGTTAATGCGTAACAATTGGTTTGTTCCACCGGCTTCGTAACGAGCAACCCATTCACGGACAGTCTTTTTTCCTACGCTAAATTCTTTAGAAATTACTGTAAACGTCTTACCAGATAATCTTTCCCTAACCATTTTTGCTTTAAATTCTTCACTAAATTTTGTCATACAAAAAGTGCACCTCCAAATGTTATTTTTGTCTAACATTTGGGGTGCACTTCACTTTTTAGAGACGGGGGTTTAGATTTTTTATTTTTATTAATACATACTACGAAGTTTCATTGGTTCAGCCAAAGCATTAAGAGCCACAATATACGCAGCCACACGCATGCTAACCTTATATTTCACAGAAGTTTCGTAAACGTTTTTGAACGCTTTAACCATAAAATGATGTTGTCTTGCAATAACATCCTCTTCTGTCCAGAAATAACGATCTAAATTTTGTACCCATTCAAAGTAGGAAACGGTAACGCCGCCACCATTAGCCAAAATATCAGGCACAACCATAACTCCATTTTTTTCCAATATAGCATCAGCTTCAGGAGTAGTAGGG
>JAAYAE010000040.1 GCA_012719555.1 Acholeplasmataceae bacterium
GCAAAAAAATGTTGGAGTGATTTCTCACCCCAACATTTAGTATAGAACCACAAAAAAGAGGCATGGCAAAAGCGCCATCGCCTCTTAATACATTTAATAACTAACATTATAATAAAATTTATATATGGGTTTGTCAAGCTAATTTAGAAACGCGTTGCTTAGCTTATACCATAGAAACTTCTGCTATATAATATGAAGGATAAATTCTTTATAAGTACTATACATAAAGCCCCTTTCGATTTTTACTTGCTATTTGCGATAAAAGAAACTACACTTAAGAAAATACTTAAACAAAGTGGTGATGTAGTTGAATTTTAAAATAAAATGGGAAAACCTCTGTGCGTTTACTACCATAAAATATCCTGATTTCTCATTAACTACCGAAAAAATTATATTCCTAAACGGTCCGTCAGGATGCGGAAAATCTACCTTATTAAAGATTATCAACGGAACACTTACACCTTTTGCAGGAAAGGTATTTCTAGACAATCAAGAAATTTCCACCTTGGACCCTATTTATTTACGCCGACGTGTCATCTTAGCCGAGCAGTCGGTTTATTTATTTAGTGGTACCATTTCTGACAATTTTCGTCGCTTTCATCAGTATAGAAAGACTCCAGCTGTTAGGCAGGAGAAATGTCAGGCTCTCTTGGATATTTGCGGGTTTTCATTTAACCTGGAAGAATCGTGCGACTCTATGTCAGGAGGAGAACGCCAACGCATATTTCTGGCTATAGCTTTAAGTATGGAACCGGAAGTTTTATTGTTAGATGAACCAACTTCCGCTATGGACAGCGCATTGGCACATATAGTTATGGGGAACATAATTAAGTACTGCCGTGCTCATAATACACCGATTATAATTGTTAGTCATGATTTAGAGCTGAGTAATACTTATGCGGACGAGATCATTCGATTGGAGGGGAAACCATGAATGGCGTTGCCGATATTACTATTACCAATTTTTTACTGATTTATTTGCTCCTTCTAATTGTCCTTGTGGTCATGAAATTATGTCACATTGGCCAATCTAAGCTTCTTTTTGTGGCAAGTCTACGGATGACAGTTCAGCTTATTATAGCAGGGTTTGTGTTGATGTTTATCTTCAAAAATCCGCATCCGGTTTTTACTATTGCCTATATTATTGCCATGATAGCATTTGCTACACACCGCGTTATTTCTAAAAACAAATGGCTTAATAAGTCTTTTAGATGGGCAATCTTTGGCACAATGGCCTTGTCAGGTGTGTCTGTTTTGGCCTTTTTCCTGCTGGCTATAGTCCACCAGAACTTGTTTAATCCGCAATATGCTATCCCCTTAAGTGGCATGATTTTCGGCAATGCTATGACAGGCTTAAATCTTGGAGTGAAAACATTTCATGATAATCTAGAAAGCGAACACTTACAAATAGAAACACTGCTGAATTTTGGTGCTGAACCCAAACAGATTCTTCTTCCCTTTGTAAATAATGCTTTGGAGACAGCTATGCTGCCTACACTGAACTCTATGGTTGGTATGGGTATTGTCGCACTACCGGGCATGATGACAGGTCAAATTCTCTCTGGCACCCTTCCCACAACGGCCATTCTTTATCAAATAGCTATGATGATAGTCATTTGTACCGTTTTATGTCTTTCTGTTTTTGGTTCTCTTTATTTAGGTTATAAAAC
>JAAYAE010000384.1 GCA_012719555.1 Acholeplasmataceae bacterium
ATATAAATACAAGATATAAAGCAAGTACTTTCCAATTACACAACCTAATAGTGAATTACTAAAAAAAGAGACCGTAATTTGAACTCTGTCCAAAAACAATTTACTTTGCATTATGGATAGAAACAGTCAAGAGTACCAGTTAATGCGAGACAAGGCATTAGCACAACTTCGCAGTGGTGAATCACTCACAGGAAAGGATGGCGCCTTTGGCCCCTTATTAAAAGAGTTTTTAGAAGCCGCTTTAGACGGAGAGATGTCCTCTCATCTGGATGAGTCAGAGCGTCAGATTGGGAATAAGCGTAATGGCCGAGGCAGTAAGCGCGTTAAAACGATGGCCGGGGAGATTGAGATAGTGACTCCCCAGGATCGCCACAGCAGTTTTAATCCGGAGATTCTCAAGAAACGGGAGACGATTTTGGCAGATAATATGTCCTCCAAAATTATCAGTTTGTATGGCATGGGGATGAGTCTGAGAGATATTTCCACTCATATAGAGGAAATGTACGATGTGGAGATTTCACACAATACCCTTAGCGAAATAATAGACCGGATCGTTCCCAAGGTAAAAGAATGGCAAAGTCGCCCTTTGGAGAATATGTACACCATTCTATGGTTGGATGCGATGCACTATAAAGTAAAAGATGGAGGCCGAACCGAAAGCAGAGCAGTGTATAATGTATTGGCCATCAACAAAGATGGCCGTAAGGAGCTTATAGGTATGTATGTTTCCGAAAGCGAGGGAGCTAACTTCTGGTTGAGTGTTCTGACCGATCTTAAAGCACGGGGGATGAAAGATGTTTTGATTGCTTGTATTGATAATCTAACGGGGTTCGCAGAGGCCATCAGCACAATTTTCCCTCATGTGATTATACAGAGTTGTATTGTTCACCAAATCCGGAACTCATTGAAATATGTTGCCTCAAAAGATCAGAAAGAGTTTATGTCTGATTTAAAGACAATCTATCAAGCCCCTACGCTTGATCTGGCGGAATTGAATTTTGATAAACTACAAGATAAATGGGGTAAGAAATATCCTGTAGTCATGGATTCATGGAAAAGGAATTGGGACAAGCTTACATCCTATTTTGCTTATGATGAACAGATTCGAAAACTAATTTACACCACTAATGCCGTAGAAGGCTTCCATCGTCAAGTTAGAAAAGTGACCAAGACAAAGGGTGTTTTTCCTAATGACATGGCCTTGATGAAGTTGATCTACCTGGCCGTTATAAATATCTCAAAAAAATGGACACAGCCTCTTCATAATTGGGCATTGACAGCCGGTCAATTGCGGATTAAGTTCGGTGATAGAATGCCATTGGATATATAATCCATTTTTCTTCCCGGTTTTTCAAACGCAAAGAAAAGGCTGTTCCCGGTAGTGAGCAAGGGTATATAAACGGCTCGTTCCTCACCGCCCTTGCACACTACCAATAACAGCCTTAAAAAGCATTTGTAAATCCAAAAAGAAAAATTATATTTGTAGTGATTTTCCTAGAATATGAACCAGACAGAGTTTAAATTACACTCCCGATTTTGACATCAAAGTTGGTACCGTGCATACATTTCAAGGATCCGAATGTGATGTTATTATTTTTGATATGGTAGACTC
>JAAYAE010000385.1 GCA_012719555.1 Acholeplasmataceae bacterium
AGTGGCAAGTGCTCAAAAAACAAAGGTTTCAAATTACTTGCAAGTAATTTGAAACCTTTGTTTTTTGAGCACTTGCCACTGCAGGTACTGTTTATCTTATTTTATGTGTTCTGTATTATAAACGACCGGATGAATTTAAAACATTTCTCATTTTATGAGCAACCATATCTTGAATTGCTTGACGAGCAGGCCCTAAATAAGAACGAGGGTCAAAATCAGAGGGGTTTTCCGCTAAGTATTTGCGAATGGAAGCCGTCATAGCTAAACGTAAATCTGTATCAATATTAATTTTGCAAACACCATAAGTGCCGGCACGTAAAAGCATATCTTCAGGACAACCTTGAGCACCGTCAATTTTACCACCGAATTCATTGCATTTAGCGACAAATTCTTGCAACACAGTAGAAGCACCATGAAGCACCAAAGGATAACCGGGTAATAAATTAGTTATTTTTTCTAAACGTGCAAAATCTAATTCAGGAGTCCCCTTGAATTTATAAGCACCATGACTGGTACCAATGGCAATGGCCAAAGAATCGACGCCTGTTCTTTCCACAAATTCCACAGCTTGATCAGGGTCTGTATAAGTGGCATCTTTGGTATTAACTTTGACGGCATCTTCTACACCGGCAAGTTTACCAAGTTCTGCTTCTACAACTACGCCTTTATTGTGGGCATAGTCTACTACGCGTTTCGTGAGTTCAATATTCTCTTCAAAGGGAAATTTTGAACCATCAATCATAACGGAAGTAAAGCCACCGTCTACACAAGATTTGCAGATTTCGAAATCAGCGCCGTGATCTAAGTGCAAGCAAATAGGTAAGTCAGTGTCTTCCATAGCTGCTTCCACCAATTTTACTAAGTAAATATGTTTGGCATATTTACGGGCACCGGCAGATACTTGCAAAATAAGAGGAGATTGTTCGGCTTTAGCGGCATCCACGATTCCTTGAATAATTTCCATGTTGTTAACGTTGAAAGCACCCACAGCGTATTTACCGGCATAGGCTTTTTTAAACATTTCTGTTGATGTTACAAATGGCATTTTATTTCCTCCTTTTAAGTCTTTGTCAACTAATTATACCATATAAACTTTCTTTGCGTTAGGCTTTATGTAGATTAATTGTTTTTAGCATGTCTGCGGGCAAGACGCAGGATACATCTATGTTCTTATGGGTTATTGGATGCTCAAAACGAAGACGATTTGCATGCAAACAATGCCGTCCCTGTGGGCCTTTTTTGCCATAGAGGTTATCATCATATAAAGGGTGTCCAAGATAGGCAGTGTGTACACGAATTTGATGGGTACGCCCGGTGTGCAGTACAAATCTTACAAGAGCAAGATTGTTGTAGGTTTTGATCACATAGTAATCGGTACAGGCATATTTACCTTCGCTCTTATTAACCTCACGCTCAATAATACTTCCCGGTTTTCTGGAAATAGGAACAGAAATTGTTCCACATTGCTCAGAAGGAATCCCAACTACTAGGCCTAAATATTCTTTATGAGGAGGATGGAGGGCGAAAGCAAACTGAATATAGGCTTTTTTGGCAAATAGTACTAGTCCTGAGGTATTTTTGTCTAACCGTGATATTGGATGTATACCGGTACTAATTCCAGAAGCTTTATAATGACCGGCTATTAGGTTTGCTAGGGTGCCTTGCATATTTTTAGTTGTTGGATGTACTAGCATTCCTGCAGGTTTATTAACGATAATGAGATATTCATCTTCATATATAATTTTCAAAGAAGCTTTTTCAGGTATAACCGTTGATGGGTTTTCTGAATAGTCAA
>JAAYAE010000386.1 GCA_012719555.1 Acholeplasmataceae bacterium
ATGCCCATTAAATAGGTACCTACAGTAATACAAAAACCTGCTATCATACTTAATTTGAAAATACCGCGAACATATGCACTAAGTACCTCGCCTATATCATCTAAAATCGTCGATACCAAAGGCTGACTTTCATAGGAAAAAATGTTAATAGTCATCGCGCGCAAGGTACGCCAATCTTTTAGAAAATAAAAAGTTAAAAATGGTACTATAACAAGGCCTATCAAGCTAAGTGCCATATCAAAAGTTGATGTAATTAAATTCTGAACCACCGACATAACATGACTGGTTGCCAAAGATAAGGCACTATCTATTAAAGTCTGTAAATTTGATGGTAAGGCATCTTTAGTCTGTTGGTTAAAGAAGAAACCCCAGTCACCATCTGACTGCGCAGTAAGAGGCGGCAGACTAACCAACAATTTATTTACCTCACTAAACAGCGGTAGAACAAGAAAATCCACTATTGCATATAGGAAAGCACCAAGAATAAGAAAAGACAGTATTATTGCTACTGCATGCGGTAAATGACGTCCACCATGAAAAGGTATTTTACTAATACCTTTAATTAAAGGATTTAGGGCAAAAGCCAAAGCAATACCCATGAAAACCGGGAACAAAAATCCAGCCACCAAGTAGAATACAAACAACGCCACTACTGCGGAAGCAACTTTAAACCAGATACTTTGAGATAAGCCTTGAAAGTTTTTTATCATAATTTTTATTGCAGGAACGGATTCCTGCGCCTTTCCCAGCCAACAGTTGTTGCTGGTCCATGTCCGGGTAATAATTGCACATTATCAGCCAAGGGCAATATTTTCTCTTTGATTGACTTTATAATATCTTCATATGAACCACCAGGTAAATCAGTGCGCCCAATAGATTCAGCAAAAACTGTGTCACCGCAAAAAACTACGTTATCGGCGAGTATACATACTCCGCCAGGCGTGTGTCCCGGTGTAGCCAAGATTTTAAATTTAATTCCGGCAACAACCAGTTCTTGTCCATCAGTAAAATTTTCATCTGCTCCGGCAAATGTTTTGTTTTGGCCTATAAACATCGATAAATTTCTATCTGCATCCTTGAGCATGGGTTCATCAGCCTTACTAATATAAACTTTAGCTCCCGTTGCTTTGCGAACTTCATCAAGGCCCATAATATGATCACTATGACCATGAGTAATAAAAATAGCTTCAATTTTTATATCATGTTTTTTTATGACATTCAAAATTTTATCACTGTCACCACCCGGGTCAACAACAACACCTGCATTTGTTTCTTCATTAACTGCAATATAACAATTAGTACCAATCATTCCGACTTCCATTACTAATATTTTCATTTTTCCTCCTATTAATACCGGGTGTAGTCCACCCTTAATTACATTTATAATATTTTCGGCTACCTTCCGCGACAGCCATAATTAAAATGTTTTCTTACTATCAAGCAACAATGTTACCGTTCCATAATTAATGAGTTCTACAACCATATCCGCCCCAAATTTCCCGGTTCTGGTATTTAAGCCACGTTGCCTACACAATTCTACAAATTTTTCATATAAAGTTTTAGCAACTTCGGCGTGAGCTGCTGCTGTAAAGGCAGGTCTTCTGCCTTTGCGGCAATCACCTTGCAAAGTGAATAGAGAAACTACAAGAATACTGCCTGCAACATCCTCCAAGGCCAAGTTCATTTTCTCTTGCTTATCCTCGAATATTCGCAAACCTATAATTTTATCTGCCAAAAAAAGTGCATCAGACTCAGTATCATCATTTCCCACTCCTAATAGAACCAGTATTCCCTTGCCTATTTCACCTATAAGTTCTGAATCCACTTTAACCGAAGCCCTACTTACACGCTGTACTACTGCTCGCACCTTAGCCTCCTATAACTCCTGAAATGTCCCGTTCTACATTGTATATTCCCTTTACTCTTTTAATCCGCCCAATAATATAATTTAATTGGTCTAAACTAGTAATATCTAATCCCATATGAATAATCGCCGTTTTGCTCTTATCCGTTCTGACATTTAATGAATTAATATTGATTTTTGACTCGGAAGCCACCATCATAATATTGGCCATAACTCCCGGTTGATCTGCCGAAGTCACCTGTAAGGTTACTTTATATACCGCATCAGTGGCAATATCCCAGGATACATTAATCATACGATCGGCTTCTTCTCTGTTAGAAAGAATATTAGAGCAATCTGCTCTATGCACAGAAATACCCCGGCCACGGGTAATATAACCAACAATTGGATCGCCTGGAATAGGATTGCAGCATCTAGACAACTTAACCATGATACCATCTTCACCTTTTACTAATATACCATGGCTTGATTTAGCTTTTGAGGTCCTAGGCTTTAAATCTGCTAGAAGCTGTGATAAGTCTTTAGTTGTATTTTTTTTCTGGGTGTTCTTGTACTGATCAATAAGCTTAGCCATAACGGTATTGAGAGGTACACCACCGTAGCCTAATCCAGCTAAAAGGTTTTCTTCACCGCCGTCAATATGGACTTTGTTAGCAACTTCTTTTAAATACTCTTGGGTCAATAGTACTTTTGATTCATAGCCCAAACGCTTACAATCACGCTCAAGCATTTCACGACCCTTAGAAATATTTTCTTCTCTGCGTTCCTTTTTGAACCACTGCTTTATTTTGTTTTTAGTTTCCGATGACCCTGCAAAGTTCAGCCAATCACGGCTTGGTCCGTTGGCCTGTTTTGCTGTAATTACTTCTACTATATCACCGTTACTGAGCCTATAATCCAAAGGCACTATTCTACCATTAACTTTAGCACCTACGCAGCTATTGCCAACACCTGTATGAATACGATAAGCAAAATCAACAGGTACTGAACCTACAGGCAAATCAACTACATCGCCCCTAGGGGTAAAAACAAATACTTCATCAGCAAAAACATCCATCTTCACCGTATTTACGAATTCATGTGGATCTCTCATATCTTGATGCCATTCCAGAAGTTGACGTAACCAAGATAATTTAGCATCAAAAGATTTAGCACCGCCCACGGGAACTTTAGAGCCCCCTGATTCCTTATACCGCCAATGAGCAGCGATACCATACTCACTAATTCGATGCATTTCAAAAGTACGTATTTGAATCTCTAGTGGTTGCCCATTAGAAGAGACTATAGTTGTATGCAAAGATTGATACATATTTGATTTTGGCACCGCAACGTAATCTTTAAAACGGCCGGGAATAGGCCGCCACAAGCTATGAACAATACCCAAAACTCCATAACAGTCTTTAACCGTATCCACTAAAACACGAACAGCTAAAAGATCATAAATTTCGTTTATGGTTTTATTATCACGTTGCATTTTTTTATGAATACTATAAAAGCTTTTTGGTCTTCCTTGAATTTCGCAGTGTATACCGGCAGCATCAATATGTTCCTTCATCTCCGTGATAGCTTCTTCAATCATAGCTTCACGCTCACGTCGCCTATTTTTTACCTGCTCTACTAACTCGTAGTATCTCTCAGGTTCCATATAGCGAAACGACAAATCTTCCAATTCCCATTTAATAGCATAAATACCAAGACGATGAGCAAGAGGAGCATAAATTTCTAATGTTTCACTGGAAATAGATTTTTGTTTATTAAGAGGCATAAAACGCATAGTACGCATATTATGCAATCTATCAGCTAGTTTTATCATAACCACACGAATATCCTTGGCCATAGCCAAGAACATCTTACGATAATTCTCTACCTGTTGTTCTTCCTTAGATATATATTCAATTTTGCTTAGCTTTGTAACCCCATCAACTAAATCTGCAACTTTGGGTCCGAAAAGCTCTGACAGCTGTTCTAAAGTATATGCAGTATCTTCAACCACGTCGTGTAAAAAAGCCGCAGCCAAAGTTAATTCATCTAACTGCAGCTGGGCTAAAATCATTGCCACTCCCAGCGGATGAATAATATAGGGTTCACCGGAAGCACGTTTTTGCGAAGCATGAGCGTCTGCTGCTAAGTTATAGGCTTTGCGTACAAACGCAACTTGTTCTTGTGAAAGATATTTAGCTATTGTGGCAAAAAAGTCTTCCACACTTATATCAGATGGTGCTCGCAAGTCTTCCATGATATCCCCTTTCTCGTTTTATATCCAATTATTCATTATTTCTAAAGCCGAAGTACTCATTGTACTTTTCAAAATTTGTTTTTTCTCTTTATACTCTTCGCACATATGGGAATAGGTTTGTGAGTTAAGCAATTCATTATGCTTAGAAGATTTAAAAGTTATTTGTTCCTTGACAATATCAATAAAGTTCAACTCCGCAAATACTGTTAAAATGCGTATTGTAAAGAAACAATCTTTAGTTTTTGCATGATCTAGCAAAGAATCAATTTTCACGACACTTTGTGATTTTATTAAGTTAATTAAGTATTTATAATTAACTCGCATAATATTTTTATCGGGATAAGCTTTTCTTAATTCAAGCTCACGCTTTAGC
>JAAYAE010000387.1 GCA_012719555.1 Acholeplasmataceae bacterium
AGGCTTTCTTTTGGTATTAAAAACTTCAATATTTTAAGAAATAGAATATTGTATATGGCATAGAAAATGAGGATTGTCTGTAAAGACAATCCTCACTGAGTGAACATTTTAGGGAGTCACCCCAACATTTGACAGAGAACCATTTTTATTTATCAACGCCTAAAAATAGATTTTATTACTTATTTTTCGCTAAAAGTGCGGCTCCATAAACGCCGGCATCTTCTCCTAATTGAGCGGGTTCAATACTTAAGTGTTCGGCTATAGGTTTAGCACACCTTGTTTTAATGCCGATTTTTATAGCATCAATTACTTGGGGACCTGCTTTTGTTAGGCCGCCTCCGACTACAATAAGTTCGGGATCAAAAAGTTGCGCAGCTACAGATAAACAAGCGCCTAGAGATTCCATAGCGTCGCGTATTATAAAACAAGCCTTACTATTACCTGCTGCTGCCGCTTGAAAAACTTTTTCTGCTGTTATATCATCACCCAAGGTGAAATACATATATTCGGCAGCTTTAGCGATGGCTGCTCCGGACGCATAAAGCTCAGCACAACCACGGTTGCCACAAGAACAAGGCAAACCATTTTGCTCTATAGTAATATGTCCCAGTTCTAAAGCATTGCCTGAGCTTCCGGAAAAAAGTTTGCCATTAATTATGGCTCCGGCTCCTATACCCGTAGAGACTGTTACAAACAGCATGTTTGTAGTGCCACGACCGGCTCCTAAAATGTATTCTCCAAGGGTTGCGGCATTAGCATCATTAGCGGTTATAACCTCTATGCCATATTTCTTTTCGATTTTTTCTACGAAAGGAATATTGCTTAGAGGTAAATTTGAACAATGAGAAAGAACCCTTTTTTCTTTATCCCAATGGCCTGGGATGCCCATACCTATGCGGGTTATATCATTTGATGAAAGGTTTGAGTGCAGTAATAAACTATCTATTAATGTAAATATTTGTTCACAAACTTTTTCGCTGCCGGCCTGACTGCAAGAAGGAACACAAGCTTTTGCCAGTCTCTTATTCTCAGCCGTCAATATAATGCCCTTAATGCCGGTACCGCCAATATCTATGCCGATATAATTTTCCATAGGCTTAACCTCACTTTTGAAAGACTTGAACCCCTTTAATAAAGGTGGTTTTAATATTAATTTTATTGTCAAAAATTACCATATCAGCCTTTTTACCGGGGGTAATAGAACCCAACTGTTTATAGAGTCCTAATTCTTTGGCAGGATTTACTGTAACCATGGCTATAACGTCGGTAAGAGGGGCACGGGTATTGGTAAGAAAATTCATTATAGCTCTATCCATAGTTAGAACGCTGCCGGCAATAGTACCATCTTTTAGCGTAGCAATTTTGTTATGCACAAAAACCTTTTGGCCGCCTAATTCCGAAATACCGTCTTCTTGCAGGCAGGCTCGCATGGAATCCGTAACAAGTATTATGGTAGATTTTCCCTTGATTTTATAAACTAAGCGTTGTATTGCCGGATGTACATGTATGTTATCCACAATAAGTTCGCAGTTTACATTAGAATCTAAAGCCGCACCGGCCAGGCCTGGCTTTCTATGGTGCAAGGCAGTCATGGCATTAAATAAATGAGTAATATGGGTGGCCCCTTTACTAATGGCACTCATGGCCTCTTCATAGGTTGCACCGCTATGTCCTAAGGAAATAATGATTTTCTTTTCTTTACAGAGTCGAAAAAATTCTTCATTATGCAGCTTTTCCGGAGCTACAGTAATTATTTTAATAACATCGGCATATTTTTCTATTTTACTAAAATCCGCCGATAGTATATTTTCCGGGGCTTGGGCACCTTTAAATTCTTGGCTTATGTACGGACCTTCTAGGTTACAACCAAGTACTCGTGCTCCGCTTTCTTTGGACATGTAGTTACGTATGTTGTCTAGTGCCTGATAAATTCGGGGAAAATTATAGGTCATTGTAGTAGGTAAAAATGCCGTTACACCTGTACTTACAAGGGCGTTTCCTATATTTTGCAAAGCAGAGGGTTCTGTATCCATAACATCCGCTCCTGCGCAGCCGTGAATATGCATGTTGATAAAACCGGGAGCAATGTAGTCACCATGGGCATCAAATACCCGCACGCAAGTTGCGGAAGAAAATTCTTTCCATGGAATTATGGCTTCAATTGTTGTTTCAAATAAAATAACATGGTTTTCTAATATTTTTTGGGGTAAAATTATCTTACCATTAATGATTGCCTGCATTGTAATACCTCGCAGTTTAATAATCCTCTTAATAACTAGATTATATCATATAAATGTAGGAAGAAGGCAGTAAAAGCAGGATTTCAAAGTTGGATGTGGAATTTTAAAATTGTAGTATTAGTAAGAGAAAGAGGTAGAACTGTGATAGAACTGAATAAAATTGCTACGGAGCAGAGTAATGAACGTAGTAAAAATATAGATAAAACATCAACATTAGAAATGCTCACGATTATAAATGAAGAAGATAAAGAGGTTCCTAGGGCAATAGCTAGAATTCTACCCCAAATTGCTGTTGCTGTAGATTGTATTGCTGAACGTTTAAAAAGAGGTGGCAGGCTTTTTTATATTGGGGCGGGAACATCAGGGCGTTTAGGTATTCTAGATGCAGCAGAATGTCCTCCTACTTATAGTACCGATCCTGAAATGGTTCAGGGTATTATAGCCGGTGGTTATGCGGCAATTTTCAAGGCACAAGAAGGCGCAGAAGATTCAGAAGAAATGGCGAGAACAGATTTAAAGGCTAAAAAAATTCAAGAAACCGATGTAGTTGTGGGCTTAACGGCCTCTGGGAGAACACCTTATGTCATAGGTGGGCTGAAATACGCTTTAGAATGTGGTGCGGCTACAATTGGTATTACTTGCACTAACAATGCGGAAACTACCCCATGGACTCAGATACAGCTGACTGCTTTGGTTGGGCCTGAGGTGGTTACCGGATCTACTCGCATGAAGGCAGGAACAGCCCAAAAATTAATTTTGAATATGTTATCTACGGGAACGATGATTAAATTAGGTAAAGTGTATGGTAATCTTATGATAGATGTAAAAGCTTCCAATAAAAAACTGGAAGAACGGGCTCTAAGGATAGTAATGAAGGCGACTAATTGTGATAGAAAAGTTGCTAAAATCGCTTTAGAAAAATCAGAAGGAAGTGCGCGAGCAGCTGTTTTAATGATTTTATCCGATTTGAACCCAGAAGAGGCAAAGAAACATTTAGCAATGATAAAGGTATAAAATTTATTATCCGGGGAGAAATTTAGTGACAAATAAAGAGCTTGCTTTAGAAATTTATAAAATAATTGGTCCTGCTGATAATGTCGTGCATGCAGAAAACTGCATGACACGTTTGCGGGTACAACTACAAAAAAAGAATTTCACCAACGAGGATTTAAAAAAGCTTGTAGGTGTTATGGGGGTTAATGAAGAGGGACCTGAGCTACAAATCGTTTTGGGACCCGGAAAAGCAGCCAATGTTTGTAGTGAATTTAAAGTTTTGTTGCAAGGAAAGGAAAGTGTTTTTTCTGCACCCCATGAAAGTCTTAATGAATTTGGTATAGGAGACGGCAAGGCACTTCATGCTGAGATTAAAGAAAAGAATAAGACACCTTTCAAGCTATTTTTGAAAAGGATGGCCAATATTTTCATGCCGCTCATCCCCGCTTTTATTGGTTGCGGTCTTATAACAGGTTTGCTTAATATTGCCTTGAAGGTAGATCCGTCTTTGGCAAATATTGCTTTTATTAAAATTTTGAGTATTGCGGGAAATTCTGTGTTTTGGGGATTGAACATTTTTGTCGGTTTCAATGCAGCAAAGGAGTTTGGGGGGTCGCCTGTTTTGGGCGGTATTTTAGGCGTAGTGATTAGTCATCCGCTTTTAACTTCCGTTACTATTTTCGGAGAACAGTTAGTGCCGGGACGCGGAGGTGTTATTGCCGTTGTTTTGGTAGTTGCCTTTTCCTCCTGGTTAGAAAAAAAGTTACACAAAATTATACCGGAAATGTTGGATTTGTTTCTTACGCCGTTGCTAGTGGTTTTGATTTCGTCTTTTAGCGCTATTTTAATTTTGCAGCCACTTGGTGGGTTGCTTTCAGAAGCCATTGGCGTTATAGCTATTACGGCCATTGGCCAAGGTGGTGCCGTTACAGGATTTATATTAGGAGGTATTTATTTGCCTATGGTTATTATGGGCCTTCATCAGGGTCTGACGCCCATTCACGCAGAACTAATATCGCGAACCGGTGTAACAATTTTGTTGCCGATTTTAGCTATGGCCGGGGCAGGACAAGTAGGAGCGGCAGCAGCAGTATATTTTAAAACTAAAAACGTCAGGTTGAAAAAAACTATTGCTGCGGCACTGCCCGTCGGTATTATGGGTGTAGGAGAACCTTTAATTTATGGTGTTACACTTCCCTTAGGTAGGCCATTTGTGGGTGCTGCTATAGGTGGTGCTTGTGGTGGGGCGGTACAGGCAACTTACATAGTCGGAGTTTCAGCCTTGGGTATATCAGGATTGCCACTGGCTGCCACAGCAGATAATATCCCTATTTATCTTTTAGGTTTGACTACGGCCTATGTCAGTGGTTTCGTAGCAACCTGGTTGATCGGGTTTGATGACCCGAAGGAGGAATAGGTCATGATAAATGGTATATCATTATATCCGGGACTGGATAATAGTGTGGAGGAAAATTTACAGCTTTTGGAAAAAGCCGCTGAATTGGGCATAAAGTGTGTTTTTACTTCTCTGCATATTCCTGAAACTGATGTTGCTAAACTAAGGCGGGAGTTTCGCCGGTTGATTAATAGAGCCAGAAGTTACAACATGGAAGTTATTTCCGATGTTTCACCGGATACTCTGAAATTATTAGAGTTAGAAAAATTTTCTCTGCTGGATTTTTATAATATAGGAATAACAACAATTAGATTAGATGATGGTTATAGTGCTCAGGAAATTGCTGAACTTAGTAAAAATCCTCAGCAGCTGAAAATACAACTTAACGCATCTACTCTAACTGAAGATATTTTGCTCACACTTAAATGTGCTGGGGTTGACTTTAAGAAATTAGATGCTTTGCACAACTTTTACCCCAGAGAGGGAACAGGGTTAGGCG
>JAAYAE010000388.1 GCA_012719555.1 Acholeplasmataceae bacterium
CCTATTATTTTATGAAAAAAGGGGTAGGACAGACTAGAATGTCTGTCCTACCCCAACATTTATTATAGAACCATAAAAAAGGTGTTTCCCGATTTTTTCGGGAAACACCTTTTTGTTTAGAACTACTCTAATTTAGTTAATAATTCCTTGCCGGCAATACCTGGATGAGTCATTTGTTCAGGTGCTAGGATAATATCCAAGTCTTCTTTGCTCATGATATTTTTTTCTAAGAGCAAGTCTTTAATTTGACGGTCATTAGCTAAGGCTTCTTTGGCTAGAGCAGAGCATTTTTCATAGCCTATGTGAGGAAGCAAGGCAGTAATAATACCAATACTTCTGTCAAACCAGAAATTACACATTTTTTCATTAGCTTTGATACCATCAATACAAAGGGTTCTTAGGGTGGTAACAGCATTAGTAATATAACGGAAAGAGGCAAATATGTTATGGGCCATAACCGGTTCCATAACATTTAATTGAAATTGACCATTTTCTACACCCAAGGTAACAGTTAAATCATTTCCTATTACCTGATAGCATACCTGGTCTACTACCTCAGGAATAACTGGATTTACTTTACCTGGCATAATTGAAGATCCCGGTTGACGAGGGGGTAACAAAATCTCGCTAAATCCTGCACGTGGGCCGGAGGCCATTAAGCGAAGATCATTACAAATTTTTATTAGAGCTAGTGCTGTAATTCTCAAAGCTCCGGAAATATCAGTGAAAATATCTGTGTTACTGGTGGCATCAATTAAGTTTTCTGCCGTGGTCATTTTAAAACCGGTAACTTCAGTAAGTTCGTGAGCAACAACTTTAATGTATTCCGGGTCAGCGTTAAGACCTGTGCCAACGGCTGTAGCACCCATATTCATAATATGCAGCCCATAGGTGTTGTTTTCCATACGGTGCACACTGCGACGCATAGAACAAGCAAAGGCTTTGAATTCCCCACCTAAGGTAATAGGAACTGCATCCTGTAAATGGGTTCGACCCATTTTTAAAACATTCTTAAATTCTTCACCTTTGGCATCAAAAGACTTTGACAAAGCGGTTAAAGCTTCTGTAAAGAGTTTTGTGCGCATTAAGGCGCAAATACGTATGGAAGTAGGAACAACATCATTTGTAGACTGTGCCATATTGGTGTGGTTGTTAGGTGAGATATAAGCATAGTCCCCGCGAGGATGTCCTAAAATTTCCAAAGCACGATTTGTGATGACTTCATTGGCATTCATGTTAAAAGAAGTTCCGGCACCACCTTGGATAGCATCCAGCGGGAATTGATCGTCTAATTTGCCTGATATTACTTCATCCGCTGCTTTGACGATTGCGTCAGCAATTACGGGATCTAGGCGACCGGTTTTTTTATTTGCTAAAGCACATGCTTTTTTTACCATTCCCATAGCATGTATGAAAAGGGGATCTGCAGTGCGCCCGGTAATTTGAAAGTTTTCTAAAGCACGCAAAGTTTGTACGCCGTAATAAACATTATCAGGAATTTCCATTTCGCCTAAAAAATCATGTTCTTTACGCATTTTCATTGCCTCCTAATTGTTATTTGTATTTTGTATCTTGTATACAATAATTGTAACAAGTTGAACACGGAAAGTCAATTGTAGGAAGGCTATTTGCTTAAATATTCTGTTTATTTATCTACATATTATTTAAAGAGCTTATGAAACCTGATAAATCCAAATGATCTTTTTTTAGCAGGGCATCTATGCGCAAGGGTAGAAAAGGATGCTGGCTCATGGCTTTAGCACGGATTAGGGCCGCTTTAATTTCCGGGGTTATGTATTCTTCGTCCCAACCTTCTAAAACGTTTAGAGCGTAGGAACGCGGGCTGTCATATATGGATGTTAGACCGGCAATAACAAATTCAGTACCCAAACCATTTTTGCGGGATAATGCTAAAAGTAAAGAGTCTAGAGTGTGTTCTCCATTTTGGTATATATTTAGATGTTTGCGAGCAAAATTTAAAACTTTGTTAAATTTTTTCTGGTCTCTAGTTAAAAGCAGAAAGGCATAGAGTTCTGTTCGCAAAGGATTTTCTTTCAATAAATGCATAAGCTTAGACCTGATATCTACTTTAACGGCGAAAGAAAAACTAATGGCTAGATAGTTAATGGAATCGTCTTCATTGACTAATTTACTGTTAATTTCAGGGAGCCAGTCTTTATGAAAAATGAGTTTTTCCGTAGCACTAATGAGCAAATGGCAATTGTTGGCACTAATGGCTTGCCAATTTTCGTTGGCAGCTAAAGCTTTAAGTTCTTGTGATAAGTTGGCAAGAAGAATAACATCTTCCAAAGTTTCATTATATTCTACGGAGTGGCGCAAACATTCTTTAATTAAGGTGTAAGTATCACAAAATGGCAATTCCGGATCGTTTTCATTTTCACTGTCGTAGTCAATAAGAAAGAGGACATAATTGTTGAGGGTCTTTAATATGCCACGATACAATTCAGGGCCTAGATGAGGTCGTTGCAAAAAGTCTAGCATATGGCCTTCTTGTATGCCTAAAAGAGCAATGCCGGGATATGCAACAGAAAGGTCGCTGCCATAGGATAAGAGCCAGTCGCGTTTAGGCAAAGTATCATAGGTGAAGGATTCCATAGCGTGTATTTTTCCCCAACCACGTGTATGACTAATTATTTCCCATAAATCATCATCAGTGGTTATATTGCTCATATCTAGAGCGAAGATGATGTAAAAAGTAAACTCTTCGCAAAGGGCAAGAAGCATTAAATCTTTTTTCACGTCAAGCTCATAGGAACGCGACATAGTATCTAAATTAAATATACCACAGATAATAATAGCAAATTTTACTGCTTCTCTCTGGGGTGCATTATAGAGCCAATTTTCTGCTAGATGTACAAGTTTTAGAGGAAGTTCCTCTTGGGCCAGACGGTCGATAAGAGTTTCACAGTATGAGATGCATTGGCAACGACACACCGTTTTATAAAGTTGGGCTTCATTTTCTGCAGAAGAATCTTCACAAAATGCCATGATTTTTTTATAAACATCATCTCGCATTTTTTCATTATCTATATCTGAGGACATGGAAAGATACGCATCGGCAGTTCCTAATTCCAAAGAAAAATTGGGGTCGGAAGATGATATGATGCGGTCAGGAAGATCTTTACCGCAGTAAAAACCATCTACATCTATATTTTTTTTTACGTAGGGGAAAAGGCTTTCACCTTTTTGCCAAGGTTGTGTTTTTTTGTTCATAATTACCTCATTATTCTTTATGGCCTATAATTATAGCATGAAATATATAAATGCCCAAATTTATTAAATATTATAA
>JAAYAE010000389.1 GCA_012719555.1 Acholeplasmataceae bacterium
ATAAAATTATACCTAAAACAGACAAAACCATACTGACTAACGAGAACATCCAAACAACTTTTGTCTCTTTCCAACCACCCAATTCAAAATGATGGTGCAAAGGACTCATCCTGAAAATACGTTTACCACCTGTAAATTTAAAATATGTCACTTGCATAATTACTGAAAGTGCTTCTATTACATAAACACCTCCAATAATCACCAACAGCAACTCAGTTTTGGTTAAAAGTGCTAAAGCTGCAATTCCACCACCTAATGCCAATGAGCCCGTATCACCCATAAATATTTTTGCCGGGTGTCGGTTAAAGAGTAAGAACCCAAGACAGCTGCCTGTCATTATCAAGGCAAATACTCCTAAATCGCCTTGTGCACTATGAAAAGCAATGTAAGAGAATGCTAAGGTGACCGGCACTGTCACCCAAGAAACTAAGCCATCTAGGCCATCTGTCAAATTCACAGCGTTAGTAGTTCCTACCAAAAGCAGGATTACGAACAAATAATACCAAATTCCCAGATTAACGTTAGTGTTAAATCCGGGAATCCATAAGCTAAACTTTCCTGTTGTTACATCTCCGGTATATACCAAATAAACGGCGGCCAAGGCTATTTGCATTAAAAGTTTTTGCCCCGACGTCAGGCCCAAATTACGTTTAAACACGACTTTTATAACGTCATCTATTAGTCCTATAACTCCATGACCTACTAGAAGCCACAAGGCAATAGTAACCTGAGGCGTTAGTTTACACCAAACAAGGGCCGCGATGATAATAGAAATAATTATCATAATACCCCCCATTGTTGGAGTACCGCTTTTTTTTAGATGCTCTTGTGGCCCACAATCACGAATGCTTTGTCCAAAATGCAATTTATGCAAAATTGGTATCAAAAAAGGACCGCTAATAGCACAAACAGAGAAAGCTGTTAATAACGCCCAAAACCCCTTAAAATCCATTATTTTTCGTCTTTCCTTTCATCTGTAAGTAACTAATGCTCATGTTGCCTATTTATCAAAAACCATATCTATAACTTTATCAACCGCCATAGAATGTGACCCCTTAAACAATACTATATCATATTCCTTAAGGTTGTTTTTCAATTCCACAGCCGCCTCTTTGCCATTTTTGCAATGAATAACTCGCACGCCTAACTTGGCAGCTTCAGAACTTATATATTTTGCTTCTTCACCATAAGTAATTATTAAATTAGTTCCTGCCTCAGCGGCAAAACGACCTACTCTGGCATGTGCGTCTTTAGAATTTTCACCTAATTCCAACATATCTGCTAAAACAGCTATGCTACGCCCCCTGCCTTGAGCATTAAATAGTTGTCGCAAAGTTTTAAATGCGGCTTCCATGGAAGCCGGACTAGCATTATATGCATCATTAATAGCTGTAACTGAGCCGAAATGCAAGATTTGCTGGCGTTTTTCTGTCAATTTAGCATTATTCAAGGCCTTTTTTATGTTCTCGACACTAATTCCAAAAGTTTCCCCTACTGCTATGGTAGCTAAAGCATTCATAACGTTATGTTCACCAAAAAGAGGCAAATCTATACTACCACGCGCCCCGGTAATTAGACTAGTATAAGTAAAAGATGTCCCGGTTTCTGAAATTTTAATCTCACTGCCTTGAACAATATTCTTCGTTATTATACCATAAGTGACAATTTTTGCACCTGTTTTCATGTGAGAAACGTAATAATCGTCTCCATTTAGGATAGCCGTGTTTTCCGGTAATAGATCTTCCAAAATTTCACTTTTTGCCTTAGCAATATTTTTTAAACTTCCCAAAAGTTCCATATGTGTTTCGCCTACATTTGTTATAACTACCACATTAGGTTCTGCCAGAGTTTTAAGCGCACGAATCTGCCCTAAGCCACGCATTCCCATTTCTACTACGGCTATCTCTGTATCCGGTCGGATATTTAGTAAAGTTTTAGGAAGCCCAATTTCATTGTTGAAATTGGCCTCCGTTTTTATTACTTTAAATTTTGTAGCTAAACACGCTGCAACAAGGTCTTTGGTTGACGTTTTACCATTAGAACCTGTAATTGCCACAACTTTAACATTTTTCATGCTTTTCCTGTAAGCATGTGCTATTTCTTGATATGCAACCAAAGTATCCTGCACTATCAACACTTTATCTTCCGGTAAATCCATCGGATTTTCAACCAAAACGCCAGCTGCACCGGACTCTAAAGCCATAGCACAATAGCTATGACCATCGAAATTTTCACCCTTAAGTGCCACAAAAAGCTCTCCTGGTTTAACACCACGAGAATCTGTAGTAACTCCCAGAAATTCAAATTTGTCCTTCATTTTTGTGCACGCCTTTGTGGCCTCTACGATGGTTTTTACGGTAATCATTAAATTAGCTCCTCTTATGCCAATAGTCACTTACTACTTCACAATCATCAAAGTGTATTGTTTTATCTTTAAGTATTTGATAATTTTCATGACCTTTACCGGCTATCAGTATAACGTCATTAGGCTCTGCATGAGAGAGCGCAAATTCTATTGCTTCTTTACGATCTGTAATTTTATGTATCTTTTTTTCAGCTGGCGCTCCAGCCAATCCTTTTTCAATATCCAAGATAATAAGTTCCGGATTTTCTGAGCGAGGATTATCTGAGGTGACAACTAAATTGTCTGCCAACTCTAGGGCAATACGACCCATAATTGGTCGCTTCTTGTTATCCCTATCTCCTCCACAGCCAAATACCGCCCATAGCTTACCCTTAGTAATCTGTCGTGCAGTTTTTAAAACATTGTCCAAACCATCAGGAGTATGAGCATAATCAACTATAACTGTATATGGCTGTCCTGCCTCTACTAGCTGAAAACGTCCCGGAACTCCGGTAAAACCATTTAAAACATCTGTTATTATTTTCTTGTCAATTTTTTCAGCCAACATGACAGAAACCGCTGTCATAACATTGTAGACATTAAACTCCCCAGTTATATGCAGAAGCAAATCCATTTCACCTACCGGTGTGGATAAATTTAACTTCATGTGTTTAGCGGCAACTTCAAAAGTTAAAGGATACACATCATTAACAGCTGTTCTGCCATAGGTAATTATCGGAGTTTTAGTCCGTTCCATAATAGTTTTGGCACTATAATCATCAGTGTTAAATACGGCTGTTTTGCCTTTTTTAGTACCTTCATTCAAAGTTGTAAACAAAAGTGCCTTGGCTTCTCTATATTTTTCAAAAGTTCCGTGAAAATCCAAATGGTCTTGAGTAATATTAGTTAAGGCAGCCACATCAAATTCAATTCCGGCTACTCTTTTCAGCGCTAAGGCATGAGAAGATACTTCCATAACTACATAATCGCAACCAGCTTCTAACATTCTATACAAGGTTTTTTGCAAGTCAACCACATCAGGAGTTGTATTATGTGAAGTCTCAACTTGTTCCTCAATCATAATATTAATAGTTCCAATGAGACCCACTTTAAAACCTGCTTTGCGTAATATAATGCGAATGATATTGGTAGTTGTTGTTTTTCCGTTGGTACCTGTAACTCCAATAATCCGCATTTGCTTACCCGGGGAATCATAAAACCAGGGTGCAACCGCAGTCATAGCTTCTGTCGTATCATTTACTTTAATAACAGTTAACCCTTCAGGGGCTTTAACTGAATCTTCAACCAGTACGGCTACTGCGCCGGCTTTATAAGCCTGCTCAATAAACTTATGACCGTCTACATGTACCCCTTTTAGGCAAATAAAGAGACTACCTTTTCTTACCTGCCTTGAATCAATGGTAAGATCAGTAATTATTTGATCCGTACTTCCACTTTTCACCTTAGCACCAGGCATCAGTTCTATAAGTTTTGCTAATTGTTTCTCCACTATTTTTACCCCCTCGTAACAAGAAAAGCAGCCATTAAGGCTGCCTCTTTGCATTTCGTACTGCATTAATAAAGAGTACAGCTTCCGTATTATTTTGCGTAAGCATATCCATCATAAGCAATTTTCTTACCATCGGCCTGTACATATATGTTGCTTCTTGCCGTACTCATTCCCAGCTTAGTTGTTGCCAATCCTGCAATTCTTGCAGGATTACTTAAACGATCTACATCTATTTTTAAAGCTTCATTTTTAGTTAAAAGCTGTTGCTCTTCATGTTTCATATTCACCAATGCACTGGTTTTACTAACATAAACTTCGCTCAACATAACACTACCCAAATAGCACAAAATGCCAACAACAAACAAAGCTATAATTTGATGTCGAAAAATACGATAATTTATGTGCTTTATTTTTATTGGCTGCGGGGTAACGTCTATATCATCTACATTCCATGCATAACTATCATATTGTCGAGCTAACATAATGGTATCTCCTATCTTATATTTTAACGGCACCACGAAGTCTTGCACTGCGTGACCTTGGATTTTCTTTAATTTCTTCCTCCGTAGGAACAAAAGCTTTTACTTTTTTTACTTGCGGTTTTTTACCACAAACACACATAGGTATATGAGGTGGACAAGTACATCCTTTGGCTAATTGTTTTAGTGTCTGCTTTACAATTCTATCTTCTAAGGAATGGAAGGTTATTACGCCTATTCTTCCCTCAGAATTCAAACGTTCCACTGCATCAGTCACTACTTGTGCTAAAATATTAAGCTCATTATTAACCTCTATACGAATCGCTTGAAAAGTTCTCTTAGCCGGATGTGGCCCGTCTTGTCTTGCTCCCTTTGGTATGGCCTGCTTTATTACCGCAACCAGTTCTCCGGTAGTTGTCAGCGGTTTTATCTTCCGTTCAGCAACAATAAACTGAGCTATTCTTTTACTCCAGCGCTCTTCACCATAATTGTAAATAAGCTCTGCCAAATCTTCTTCCTTGTAATGATTAACTATATAGGCAGCATCAAATTTCTGCCTATCGTCCATACGCATATCCAATGGACCATCTTGCATATAAGAAAAACCACGTTCCGCTGTATCCAATTGATAGGACGATACTCCTAAATCGAAGAAAATACCTGTGACTTTATCTATGTTTAAGGAATCTAATACTTGAGTGAAATTTTTGAAGTTAGAACGAACTATATCAATATGGCACGCTACGTCTTGAAGTTTTATTGAGGCTGCTTTAATTGCGTCAGCATCTTGATCAATACCTATTAGTCTGCCTGCCGGTGAAAGCAGCTTAGCAAACTCAAGTGAATGCCCAGCCCCTCCCATTGTACAATCCAAATAAATTCCATCCGGATCTGTTATCATCCATTCAATACTCTCAGTTAATAAAACACTCTTATGAACAAACTCCATTTAAAATTACCACCTGTCCGTAAAAGTTAAATACCCAAGTCGACTAGTTGGCCTACTATATCATTTACATCTTTACCAACTTTATCGTTATATTCATTCCATTTATCTATATCCCAAATTTCAACTCTAGAACCAACACCTAGTATTACAGCCACTTTTTTAAGACAGGCATGAGTTCTCAAGCTCTGTGGCAACATTATTCGCCCCTGTTTATCAGGTTCTGCATCAACAGCGCCGCCAAAGAAAAATCTAGCAACTGCTCGTACATTTTGGTTAGACATTGGTGAATCCGCAAATTTAGTTTGCAATTTATTCCACTCTGCTTCGGTATAGACAAATAAACAACCATCTAAGCCTTTGGTTACTATAAAGTGGGTACCAAGAGCATCTCTTAATTTGGCAGGCATAAAGAGCCGTCCCTTATCATCAATATTGTGTTGGAACTCACCCATTAACATACACGCCCACCAACTTTCGCTCCATTTTTCACCACTTTTCACCATTATAAACTTTATTTCTGTAAAAAACAAGTTTTTACTTATATATATTTGTTTTTTTTGAGGTTTTTATTTTTAGGAGAAATAGTCGCTTTAAATAATTTTTTTGTGTGTTTTTTTACATCCTGTGCTATAATAAATTGTTGGTAAAAATGCTTGCAAGGAGGACAGACATGGCTAAAATTACAAAAGATACCGGCATTATTGATGCCGTACAAGAACACCCTGAAATCATAGAAGTTTTTCAAGAATATGGTTTAGGTTGCATTGGTTGCATGGCAGCTAATTTTGAGACTATCGGTGAAGGTGCCGGTGCTCATGGTTTGGATGTTGATGCTCTTATTGAAGATATTAATAAGAAAATCAGCGAATGATTAAGTATAAAAAGGACCCGGATTCTTAAGAATGAAGTGCACCCCAAATGTTAGACAAAAATAACATTTGGAGGTGCACTTTTAATATGACAAAATTTACACATGAATTACGCATGCAAGTAATTAACGAAAGACTTTCAGGCAAATCTTTTGGGCAGCTTGCTAAAAAATTCAATATCGGAGAAACAACTATTAAACAATGGGTCCACCAATATAATGCTGGTGGAGTGACGCAATTAATAAACGTTAATAGGTGCTATTCAACAGAATTCAAGAAAAATGTTATTGAATATAAGTGGGAATATGGCTTATCATTAAACGAGACAATGTCCCACTTTAAAATTCCCAATAACGGAACTGTGTTTCAATGGGAAAAGAGATACCTTGCGGAAGGAATCTTTGGGCTAACACCAAGAAAGAAAGGCAGGCAATGTAAGATGACGCCAGAAAAGCCTAAAACACCTAAAAACCCACGTGAATTAACACGCGAGCAAGAGCTGGAAGCAGAAATTGCCCAACTCAAGATGGAGAATGCTTTCCTAAAAAAATTGAACGCCTTGGTTCAAGCGCGGAAAAGACAACAAAAAAAGAGCTAGCAATTGTTGTTTTCGAGCTCAAGGCGCGATTTCCGCTCAAAGTACTGTTAAAGTTCGCCAAACTGTCCAGGAGCACATATTATGCGATATTAAAAGCTCTCAATAGGCCGGACAAATATGCAGAAGTTAGAGCAAAGATTCATGTCATCTGTGAGAGTAATTTTGGAAGATATGGCTATCGTCGTGTCACAGCTGTCCTTCGCAGAGAAGGTTTTGACACAAATCATAAAGTGGTAATGAGGATCATGAAGGAAGAATGCCTCACCAGTAAAGTCAGAATGAAAAAGTATCGCTCCTACCGAGGCCAAGTAGGAAAGGCTGCGCCAAACATTATTCAAAGAAACTTTTCTGCTACAAAACCTAACCAAAAATGGACTACGGACATAACCGAATTTGCTTTGTTTGGTAAAAAGCTTTACCTTTCTCCAATTCTGGATATGTTTAATGGGGAAATAATAAGCTACGAGCTGTCAGAAACCCCTGTCTTACAGCAGGTGACCAATATGCTGGATAAATCTTTTGCAAGAATAAAAAACACTGAGGGCATCA
This sequence comes from Acholeplasmataceae bacterium, assembly GCA_012719555.1. Taxonomy (GTDB): domain Bacteria; phylum Bacillota; class Negativicutes; order Acidaminococcales; family Acidaminococcaceae; genus JAAYAE01. The sequence goes on from JAAYAE010000389.1 coordinate 7,299, forward strand.
TTTTCCATTCAGATCAGGGTTGGCAATATCAGCATACTTTCTATCAAAAAGCATTAAAAAATCACGGCATAATCCAAAGCATGTCCCGTAAGGGCAACTGTCTGGACAATTCCGTGATGGAAAATTTCTTCGGGCTTCTAAAATCAGAATTACTGTATTTGCAAGACTTTTCTTCGTTAGAAGATTTCAAAAAGCAACTGCATGAATATATTCATTACTACAACAACAAGAGAATCAAGCTAAAACTAAAAGGAATGAGTCCGGTAGAATACCGAACTCATTCCAGATTAATCGCTTAATAACCTGTCCAACATTTTGGGTGCAGATCAGAATCCGGGTCCTTTTACTTTACCGGTATTAACTTATCGTATAAGCACAAAAACGTCCCTATATAACTACAGGAACGTTTTTGTGCTTATATTTTATAATTGCTAATGAAGTTTTCATAAAACTCAATCGCCTCAAAAAAATTATCCAAAGATAGCTTTTCATTGGGTTGATGTGCCTGAGAATCTGCCCCTGGGCCATAAATAATCATTGGCAAATTTTTCTCGCCAATAAGAGAAGACGCATCAGTAAAATAATTTACTCCTCTTTGCTTTAATTTTTTACCTGCGGCCTGCTGGGCATAGTCAATGATTTTATCCCCTGCCGGACAGGATACCGATGGCAACAAACATCTGAATTTATACTCAGCACTAAACTTTTTATTGTTCATTTTAGCCTCTGCAAACGCTGCCTTAAGCATAGTTTCAATGTCTTCTTTGCGTTGCCCCGGAATAGTACGAAAATCTATACTACAGGTACATGAATCAGGCACCACATTAATCGCAACTCCGCCTTTAACTTTATCTATGCTATAAGTAGGCATACCAAGAACTGGATGGGGCTCGATGTTGAATTTTTGTTTTGTAAAGGCAGATAAAAAATCATTCATGGCCATTATAGCATTTACACCTAAATTAGGCATGGAGCCATGAGCCGTTTGACCGTATGTAGTAACCTCTACCCATGCAGCCCCCTTGTGTGCTAAAAGCAAATCGCCATCACTTGGTTCTCCTACCAAAACAGCGCCGATATTAACAATCCCTTCCTCCTCCACAAAACGCTTTCCTCCTAGGCAGGAC
>JAAYAE010000041.1 GCA_012719555.1 Acholeplasmataceae bacterium
ATGCAAGAGCAAGAAGCCTAACTATAATAAAGAAATTGTGGCATAACCAAATGGTTATGCCACATTTTCTTTATTATAGTTCTGCAATATATTCGGTTATACCACTAACTACTTTTTTAGAATCTTCAATAGCAAGAACTACTGTGCTGGGACCATTAACAACATCTCCACCGCTGAAGACACCTGGACGAGTGGTCATACCATAAGGATGTTCCATGGTGACCACGAAGCCTTGCTCATCAATTCTAATACCTTTGGTAGTGGAAAAGACATGGGCAGCTGGGCGTTGCCCAATAGCCAGTATAATGCAAGTACAGGGAATAACGTCTTGTCCGCCGCTATTGGTAAATTTGCCGTTGGCATCTTTTTCTACATTTTGTAACATAATGCCGGCTACTTTGGTGTTATCTATAATATCTTGATGCCTACGATTGGCACCTAGTGTACGCATTTGTTTACTGTTCAGATATGCTGTTGGCTGACGTTGAAATTTAAACTGAATCCCTTCTTTAACGGCCGCGGTATAAGCGGCAGATAAACAAGACATTTCTGCAGGGCTTTTATGGTAAACTACAGTGACCAATTTGGCACCCCGGGCTGCTGCAGTACGAGCTGCATCGATGGCCACGTTGCCGGCACCAATAATTACCACTTCGTCTTCGCTGTTGAGGAATGTTTCTTTATTATCAAGTTTGCCGCTGTTAGCAAGAATTACCATGCGTAAAAAATAAGTAGCAGATAAAATGCCCGTTAAGTCGTGACCGGGAATGTCCAGGGTCATAGGGAGAGCACTGCCTATTCCTATGAATACCGCTTGGTAACCATTAGCAAATAAATCATCCAAAGTTAAATCTTTGCCAATTAGAGCCCCGGTAACATATTTCACACCATAGTTTACTAAATTGTTGATTTCTTTATGTACTATATTCTTGTCTAAACGGAACTCAGGAATTCCATACAATAATACGCCGCCTAGCTCGTGTTGTCCCTCATAAATAGTTACATCAAAATCTTTTTTTGCTAATTCTCCTGCCACTGTAAGTCCTGTTGGACCAGAACCGATAACAGCGACCTTACCGGCAAATCCCGTAGATTTGTCAATGGGAGTTAAGCCATGATCGTAAGCGAATTCAGCTATGAAAGTTTCTAAAGCGCTGATATTAAGAGGGCTTCCATCTTTGGATAAAATGCATTTTTGTTCACACTGTTTCTCATGGGCGCAAAGTCTTCCGCAAATAGCCGGTAAAGCATTATCTTTGGCTAAAGAAGCAAAGGCATCACCCATATTTCCTAAACTTAGGGCATGTAAAAATTCAGGAATATTATTATCTATGGGACAGCCTAAACGACATGAAGGGACCGTGCAATTAAGACAACGCTTGGCCTCAGCAATGGCTTCTTGTGAGGTCATTTTTTTTCTCATGTTATCCCTTCCTCTCTGTGGAATCGTTACTTAAAGTTTCTTTATTTTTGGCAATAATCATTTTTTCTAATCCTTTGAGACGGTCGTCAATAATTTTCATGTGACTGTCTAATGCTGCTTCGTATTCAGCCACCGGGTCAGGTAGAAGATTATGATTCAAATCAATTCCATCTTCAGGTTCATCAATACGACGGCCGTTTTGTGTTACTACACGCCCCGGTATACCTACGACAACCGAGTTGGGTGGTACTTCGGTAAGGACTACAGAACCAGAGCCTATCTTAGAATTGGCACCGACTAGGAAAGAACCGAGAACTTTAGCTCCACTAGCTACGACTACATTGTCTCCAATTGTAGGATGTCGTTTTCCTTTTTCTTTGCCTGTACCACCAAGAGTTACTCCTTGATATAGGGTAACATTAATACCTATTTCGCAGGTTTCGCCTATAACGACTCCCATGCCATGATCAATAAAAAGGCCACGACCAAGTTTTGCCCCGGGGTGAATATCGATACCGGTTAAAAATCTAGAAAAAGTATTAATCAGGCGAGGAAAAAGTATCCAACCATGTTTATACATACTATGAGCTATACGGTGCAGCCAAATAGCATGTAGGCCAGGATAGCACAGAGCTACCTCAAGTTTTGTTTTTGCCGCGGGATCTCTTTGTAGTACGACTTCAATATCTTCTTTCAACTGCTCAAACATTAAGGGTGACTTCCTTTCACATCAAAAAAATATACATTATTATTTCATTTTAGCAT
>JAAYAE010000390.1 GCA_012719555.1 Acholeplasmataceae bacterium
AAGAATACGAGGACCCCTTTAAGGGGTAGCGCGTAAACAATAGCCTCCTTGGAGGCAGCTAAAGTGGCAAGGGCATAGTAGCTTGAACAAAGTGAAAGCTAGCGCCTTTAGACGCTAGCCGGCATTAGAGGCTTATAGCCTAAGAGCAAACCACCCGTTAGACGGGTGGTGCTGATTAAGATAGTTTATTTTACTTTAATAGCATGTTTAAAACAAAAATTAGCACAACGGCCACAGCGCATGCAATCGGGGTTGGTAAAACCATCTATTTTTCCACGCTCCATATAGGGTGAAAGCCCCATGGGACAGGTTTTGGCACATAATCTACAGTAAACACAATCAGTTGTAATCATAAGTTTTGCTTTTTTAGGTGCCAGTATTTTTGCTACTGTACCCATAGGGCAGATATTGCACCAAGCTCGGGCAGGGGCCACTGTCATGAGGCCGAGGCCAATAATAGTGGAAAACCATAGAAGTTTAGTAAGGGCAAGACCAAGATTTTCCCAATTGCCCCAATTGGTGATTAGTGTATAGGACCATAGGCTGAAGGCCATAACTAAAACGCCATAGCGGAGCCAGGAACTTTTGAGCCAAGCAGGTATAGTATTTCTAATAAAAAGACCGAATAAATCCTGAAAACTTCCATGTGGACAGAGATGTGCACATCCCCAGCGACCGGAAAAAGGTGCTATGATAAATACCGGAACGATAAAGAGCAGGGCAGAAAAAAGCCCTATTATGGGTTCAAAAAGCCCTAATGTTAACAATCCTATATATAAAATGAATAAATTTTTGAACATAATGTCACCTCGCTTGTTTGAAGAAAGACTTCTTTCAGTATACCAAAGAAAGGGAAAAGGCACAAGGCGAATAAGCTAGCAGCCTATCATGCGTTATAACGGCTTTTATCCGTTGACAAGCATAAATGGGCGTGATAACATAAATAAAACACTATAACGCATAAAAAGTGTAGCTTTTAATTAGGAGGGGATTAGGCATGTTAACAGAGAGAATAGAAAAGATAAGACAAAATTATGTGAATGCCAAGCCGGTAATTTCTACAGAGAGAGCATATATTTGGACGCAGTCTCATAAAAAAACAGAAGGAAAAGCGGTATGTATTCGTAGGGCGCAGGCTTTTTATGATACTTGTGCCCAGTTATCTGTACATATATTTGAAGGCGAGCTTATTGTAGGCGCCATTGGAGAATTTCGTAAATGTGGTATTCTCACACCGGAATTTTCTTGGAAATGGGTCGATAAGGAGATGGAGCATTTTGCTGATCGTCCTCAAGATCCTTACGTAATGACTAAAGAGCAGTGCGATTTTGTGCGCAAGGAAATATTTCCTTATTGGCAGGGTAAATCTTTGGAGGAGGCCTTTTTAGCACGTCTGCCTAAAGAAACGGCAAAAATTGGTGTGGATACAGGAATAATTGATAGCGACTCTAAGTGGCGGCAGGCTGTAGGCGAGGTTACTCCTGATTATCAAGACGTGCTTTTTCCCAAAGGGTTTGGCGGCATCATTAAAGAAGCTCAGGAAAAAATAAAAAAATTGGATGAAACTAGTGCGGAAGACTTGTCCAAAAAAGATTTTTATGATTCTATAATTTTAACTTCTCAAGGGATTATCCTCTACGCTCATAGATACGCTGATGCGGCAGAGAAGTTGGCACAAAAAATGCCTGAAGGAAGCGAACGTAGAACAGAATTATTGGAAATAGCTGCTATTTGCCGCAATGTGCCGGAAAACCCACCGACAAATTTTAGAGAAGCCATGCAGTTTATTTGGTTTACGCAAATTGGCGGTATTATTTCAGAAAATCCGCTGTCTTTAAATCCGGGGCGTTTTGATCAATATATGTATCCCTATTACCAAAAAGATATAGAGGCAGGAACGCTGACCAAAGACGAGGCTCAAGAACTAATTGAAGCCTTGTGGCTTAAATATTCAGAGTGGGTTTGGACTATTTCTGCGAATACGGCAGATTATTTTGCCGGGTATAACCAGTTTCAAAACCTTACGGTAGGTGGCAAGACAAGAACAGGATTAGATGCTACAAATGATTTAACCTATATGTGTATGAAAGCAACTGCTGAGGCAAAGACTCATCAGCCCGGGCTCAGTGTGCGTGTTCACGCTGATTGCCCACAGGAATTTCTGGGAGCAGTAACCGAACTGGTAAGCCAAGGTACAGGATTTCCTGCTATTCACAACGATAGCGTAGGTTACCAAATGCTTTTGAACGCTGGCTATGAGCCGGAAGATGCTAGAGATTGGAATAATTGTGGCTGCGTAGTCCCTCATTATAGAAAAACCGGTGAATGGACGGCCGCTGTTAATGTTAATTTTGGTTCTGCTTTAGAGTATGCGTTAAACCAAGGTAAAAGCAATATGACGGGCAAAAAGATGGGTCTTTCTGAAAAGGAAGCTAAAGCCTTTAGCACTTATGAAGAAGTAGAAAAAGCTTTTTACAAACAGTTTAACAATTTATGTAAACATTCTATTATTTTGACAGTAACTGCTCAGCGCCTTCACCAAGAAATGGTACCGCGGCCTTTCCTTTCTTCTACTATGGAAGCTTGTATTGAAAATGGCAGGGATCTTTCTATGGGTGGGGCAAAATATAATGTAGGTCCGGTTATTACCGGTATTGGTCTAGCAGTGGTAGCAAATTCTCTTGCAGTAATAAAAAAATTGGTTTTCGAAGACTCTGTTTGCAGCATGGAAGAATTGGTTACAGCAGCTAATAACAATTGGGCAGGTTAAGAAGAGCTGCGCAGTAAGGCTCAAGCTGTTCCTAAATATGGCAATGATGAGGATTATGTGGACACCATAGCTCTAGAAATTGCCAACCACTATTATAGGGAGATTCACCAATATAAAGATATTTTTGGTGTGCCCTTTAATACGGCTTTTATGGGTATTTCTAACTATATTCCTATGGGCCGTGTACTTGGCTCTACCCCTGATGGCCGTTTGGCCGGAGAACCTTCCAGCGAAGGTGTGTCTCCTTATGTAGGTACGGATATGGGTACACCACTTGCAGCTATGCGCAGCGCGGCAAAAATAAATCAAGAAATTCATTCCGGTGGTACTTTGCTAAACTTACGCCTTAACCATGATTTGGTCGCTACCAAACGCGGGCAAGCCAACCTAGGTGCTATGATTCAGGCGTTTTTCGCATTAGGAGCTTTTCACGTGCAGTTTAATACTATTTCATCTAAGATATTGCGAAAGGCTCAGGAAAACCCTGAAGCTTACAAAGACTTGTTGGTAAGAGTAGCAGGGTATAGTACTCAATTTGTTAATTTATCTAAGTCTATGCAAGATGCTATTATTGCCAGAACGGAACATGGGGAATTATGATTACTAAAGACAGCGGCTATATTATGCAATTACAAAATATGTCCGTAAATGACGGGGAAGGTATTAGGACGAATATTTTTTTAGCGGGTTGTCCTATGCAATGTCCCTGGTGTTCTAATCCCGAAGGGCAAACCTTGATCAATCCTATGACTAGGCTGACTACAACGGCAGAAGTAATGAAGTTCATAAAAAAACAGCTGCTTTTCTATCGCTATTCCGGTGGAGGGGTAACTTTTTCTGGTGGTGAGGCAACTCAGCAAGTAGAATTTTTGCGAAGTTTGACCACAGCGTGTTATGACCAAGGTATATCTATGGCTATAGAAACCTGCGGTGCTTTTGATTTCACTCTTGTAAAAGATATTTTGGCCAAGATGGATACAATATTTATGGATATTAAACATATGGATCCTGATAAGCATAAATATTGGACAGGTTATGAATTAAAAACTATATTGGAAAACCTTTGTGCAGTAGATAAACTTTCCGGCAACTTAGTTGTTCGCATGCCACTTATAGTTGGTGTTAACGCTGATGAGGAGAATTTGGTAGCTACCTTAAATTTTTTGCACACTAATTTGCGTAAACCACAAATTGAATTTTTGCCTTATCACACATATGGAGAAGAAAAGTATAGGCAATTAGGTAAAAATTTACCAAGCACAAATTTTCGCACGCCAACGGAGAGTGAGCAGCATTTGGCGGAAGCATTGGCTTGTACATTGGGCGTAGAAGTAGTATCCTATCGGTAATAAAGTTACAGGGTAAAGGGGTTTATATGTTATGCAGGAACAAAGTTCTGTTGAAAACTTAAATGAAATAATTTCCGGCAATTTAAAGAGATTACGACGTGAAAAAGAGCTAACCTTGGATGCCTTAGCGGAAATGACAGGTGTTAGCAAAAGTATGTTAGGACAAATAGAACGAGGCGAGTCAGCACCATCGGTAGCAACTTTGTGGAAGATATCCATGGGTATGAAGATATCTTTTACTTCTCTTATGGTTGAGAACAAGCAAGAGGCACAGATTATTGATAATGGCGATATTGAACCATTAACCAATGGTGATGATAGCTTTAAACTCTACCCGGTATTTCCTTTTGAGCCGGGAAGAAATTTTGAGATATTAACTATTGAAATGCAACCGGGAGCAGAGTCCCTGTCTATGCCTCACGATCCGGGGACAGAAGAGTTCGTAATGGTCTATAGCGGGCAGATGACCTTGTTGGTAGGTGAGGCTGTCTATACTCTTAATGCTAACCAGTCTATTCGTTATGAAGCTGATAAGAAACATGGCTATGCTAATAGAGGAAAAGATTTGGTTAAACTGTGCATGGTAATATATTATGCCTAAAAAAGAGCTTTATTGTTATTTTCTTTACAGAAGCTTACGCTGAAAAACTACTCTAAAATATATTCTTGACAAGTTCTAGGACTTCAGTCTAAAATAGCTTTTAATAACTTAATATTGAACTTCTTATCTAGAGAGGCGGAGGGACTGGCCCAATGACGCCCGGCAACCACGGTTTACCGTATGGTGCTAATTCCAGCAGACCGATGCGTCTGGAAGATGAGAATGCGATGCATGTTTTTTGGCAGCCATTCTTATTGAATGGCTGTTTTTTAATGTATATTTTAAGAGAGAATAGGAGTAGCTGCAACGGCGCAGCACATAAGCGTATGAAAATTTCAGAACTATTTGCACAAAAACAACCGGTGGTATCCTTTGAGGTCTTTCCACCCAAGCCGGAATCTCCTTTTGAAACAGTTCTAGAAGCAGTGGAAGCTTTACATAATTTAAAACCTGCTTTTATTAGTGTTACCTATGGTGCGGGCGGGTCTACCCAAAATAAAACTTTGGAATTGGCACAACACATAAAAGAGGCCTATGGTATTGAAGCCCTGGCCCATCTAACTTGTATTACTAATAGCCCGGACGCTACGGAAAAAATATTGGACGAAATTGAAGCACGCGGACTAGAAAATATTTTGGCGTTGCGAGGTGATCCTCCTAAGGATTGGAATAATGCTGTTTATAAAGTGCATGCTACTGATTTGGTTAAACGCATTGCTAATCGAAAAAAATTCTTTATTGCCGGGGCAGCATATCCGGAAGGGCATCCTGAGGCTGCTAGTCCCCAAGAAGATTTGCAACATTTAAAAGAAAAGGTGGATGCAGGGGCAGGTCTTTTAATTACACAAATAGCTTTTGATAATGACTACCTCAAGGGTTTTCGAGAGGGGGTGGCACGAGCTGGTATTACGGTTCCTATAACCGCCGGCATCATGCCTGTCTTTAGTGCCAGCCAGATAACTCATATTTGTAACCTCTGCGGAGCTACTTTGCCTCCCCAGCTCGTAGCTATGTTGGATAAGTATTCTCACAACCAAGATGCGTTGCAAAGTGCAGGTATTGAATATGCCTGCAGGCAGATTAATGATTTGGTAGCTGCAGGATTTGAAGGTATACATATTTATACTATGAATAAACCCCTTTTAGCTAGAGCTATTCTATCAGGAACTAATCTTAGATAAAGCCTGTGGAGCGAAAATTTATAAAAATAAAACTAAATGAAAAATGAGGGAGAGAATATAAATGAAATTTGAAACTTTAGCAGTTCACGCTGGGCAGGTCCCGGACCCAACTACAGGAGCAAGAGCTTTACCGATTTATCAGACTACGGCCTACAGTTTTCGCGATTCTGACCACGCGGCCAGGATGTTTGCTTTAGAAGAGGCAGGAAATATTTATTCCCGTTTAACCAATCCTACCACGGATGCTTTTGAGCAGAGAGTAGCTGCATTAGAAGGAGGAAGCTCAGCTGTTGCTTTTGCTTCCGGGCACGCAGCTATTGTAGCCACATTCCTGAATTTTATGCAAACAGGAGACGAAATAGTTAGTTCTTCTACGCTTTACGGTGGTACATTTAATATGTTCCAACATACATTACCTCGTATAGGCATTACCACTAAATTTGTAGATGCCCATGAAGCAGAAAATTTTGCCGCCGCCATTACAGATAAAACCAAAGCTATTTATGCAGAAACTATAGGTAATCCTAAAATTGACGTATTAGATATTGAAGAAGCAGCTAAAGTTGCGCATGCACATGGTTTACCTCTTATTGTAGACAATACTTTTGCTTCGCCGTATTTATGTCGGCCAATAGAGTTTGGTGCTGATATTGTAGTGCATTCCGCAACCAAGTTTATCGGGGGACATGGGACTTCTATGGGGGGAATAGTAATTGAAAGTGGTAAATTCAATTGGAACAGCGAAAAATTCCCGCTATTAAGTCTGCCGGATCCTTCTTACCATGGTTTGAATTATGCTAAAGACTTAGGAGCCGTAGCTTTTTGCACACGTTTACGAGCACAGGTATTACGGGATTATGGTGCTTGCTTGAGTCCTTTTAACAGTTTTCTTTTAATGCAAGGGTTGGAAACGTTGCATTTGCGCTTGGCAAGACATGCTGAAAATACTTTGATAATAGCTAAATATTTAGAAAATCATCCCCAGGTTACTTGGGTTAGCTATCCTAGCTTACCCAGTCATCCCGATTATGTTAGGGCGCAAAAATATTTGCCTAAAGGGGCAGGTGCAGTATTTACTTTCGGGATTAAAGGCGGGCTTAAGGCCGGTAAAAAATTCATAGATTCTCTCAAGCTTTTTTCATTACTGGCTAATGTGGGAGATGCTAAGTCGCTGGTTATTCATCCGGCTAGCACCACCCATTCCCAATTATCAAGTGAACAGAGAGAACAAGCTGGAGTGCCGGATGATTTAATTCGTTTGTCTATAGGAATTGAGCATGCAGACGATCTTATTGCAGATTTAGCCCAAGCATTGGAGAGTGTCCAAGATGCCAATTAGAATTTCTAATGAATTACCCGCTATTCATATTTTGGAGCAGGAAAATATCTTTGTTATGCCTATGGAGCGTGCTGATGCTCAGGATATCAGACCATTAAAAATACTTTTTCTAAATTTGATGCCTAATAAAGTTGTTACGGAAACACAATTTTTACGTTTGTTGAGCAATACGCCAATACAGGTCGATGTTGATTTTATATGTACAGCCTCTTATACGCCAACCCATACAACAAGTGAACATTTAGTAAAGTTTTACGAAACTTTTGACGCAGTTAAGAATAATCGTTATGATGGTATGATTATTACAGGAGCTCCTATAGAAAATTTACCTTACGAAGAAGTGGATTATTGGCAGGAGCTTATTGAAATAATGGAGTGGAGTCGTACTCATGTGTATTCAACCCTTCATATTTGTTGGGCAGCTCAAGCCGGCTTGTATTATCACTATGGTGTTGCAAAGCATAAATTACCTGTTAAAAAATTTGGTGTATTCCCCCATACTTTGAATTATTCTCATTTGGATAAACTCTTCAGGGGATTTGACGATGTTTTTTATGTGCCTCATTCTCGCCATACGGAAGTACGCCGTGAAGACATTATAAAAAACAAAGAACTTAATATTTTGTCAGAATCTAAAGATGCAGGTGTGTTTGCAGTTTCTGATAAAATGGGCCGTCAGTTTTTTATCTGTGGACATCCTGAATATGATCCCTTCACTTTAAAGGCGGAATATGACAGAGATATGGAACAGGGTCTTGCGGTTAATATACCTTGCAACTATTATCCTGATGACAACCCTTCTTTTACGCCAGTGGTTAGGTGGCGCAGTGCAGCGAATTTATTGTTTTTTAATTGGCTAAACTATTATGTATATCAAGATACACCCTATAATTTAGAATCTTTATAAGTTAAAACCACAACAACTTAAAGGTTGTTGTGGTTTTCTATATCTATTGAAACAAGTAATTTGAAGTTGGTAATCATTAGTGGTAAAATAACAATTGTAAATTGCATGACATTTGTGCGAGAGGAAGTGCAAACAGTGAATGTGGTTAAAATTAGGGCTGCTAATTGTAAACAAATTCGAAAACAATTAGAGCTTTTGCAAAAAATATACGAAACAGTACCTTGTGGTATTGTTCAATATACCAATGACGATGAGTGTAAGATAATTAATGCCAATCAAGCTGCTTGCAATATTCATGGTTATGTGGAATTAGATTGTTTTTTAGCTGATGTGAGTAAACCAGGCGGCATACGCAACCTTATTTATTCCGGAGACAGAAATCGATTAGAAGAAATTATCAGAATAGTTAAGAAAACAGGAAAACAAGAAAATTATGAACTGCGTATTTTGAAACCCAGTGGAGCTTTGGGCTGGATTAGAGGGACTTTGGGGCTAATAACCTTAGCTGACGGCAGCATTGTTTTACAAAGTGCCTATATGGATGATACGGAGCGTATTCGCATAGCAGCCAGAGAACATTGGCAGGATGAACGGTTTAAAATATTGGTAGAAGCTATGCATACTGTGACCTTTGACTATGACCCAGCTACAGACATCATGAATTATTCTGTTACTTTTGCCAATAATACTAACAAAGACTATATAATAGAAAATTATCTAGAGAATATTTCTCGAAGCACAATTGTGGAAGCTAGCTTTATAGATGAGTTTAGGCGACGCTTAATGACTGCCAGTAAATATGTAACTAGAGATAGTTATGAATACAGGGCAAATATTTTTGGCCGCGAATTTCGTTGGGTTAAAGCTTATTATACTAGCGTTTCCGATGCTAGGGGTAGTATATGTCGTGTTGTTGGACGGGTTGATGATATCCAAGATAAGAAGGATGCACAGAGATGCTACGAAGAAGAGTTGAAAATTCGTGCTAACGTGAGCCAAGATTTAATAGCTTCTATGCGTATTAATATTACAAGAGATGTAGTAGAAAATATCCAGGCTTCATTCCAGCGAGGGGATATTATTAAAGTTGGTATGAATAGACAACAAGTTATAGAACATGTAGCCGGCAGTTTATTAGATGATGCAGAACGCAAGAAGTTCGCTGCTTTTTTTGATGCAGCCACCATGAAAAAAGCTTTTGCCAATGGTGATAAAGATAGGTCGACTAATTTTCGCACTATAGGTCCGGATGGTACAATTTTGTGGCTGGAAGCGAATGTTAAATTTCTTGAACATCCTGTAAATAAAGATATTATTGCGTTTGTTACTATTCGTGATATTAATGATAAAATAATGCGCTCTAGCGTCATAGATTTACTTATGGGTTCAGAATATGATTATATAGCTATTGTTAATGGTAATAATGGGCATTTCAAACTATTAGCAACCAGTCCAAATGAAAAGGTGATGCCGCCTATACAGGGAGAAGACTATTCTGCCGTAGTCAGCGCCTTTGCAGAAAGATATTTGCCCAAAGCAGAAAGAGAAAGAACAATTAAGGCTTTGTCTTTAGATACAATTTACAAAGAGCTGGAAGCACAGGGAAAATATGTTCATTATTGCAGTTGTCACGAAGGCGGTAATGTTCGCTATAAAAAGAATGAATATCACTATATGGATAAAATGCACAAATTGCTAATGACTACTCGTACGGATATTACAAGTGCGGTAAGAGAAGAAAAACAACGTAATATGCGTCTAAGTGAAGCTTTGCAAGGAGCGAAACAAGCTAATTTGGCCAAAAGCGTATTTTTATCACACATGAGCCATGATATTCGCACTCCGCTAAATGCCATAATAGGAGTTACTGCATTAGCCTTGGAGGAAACTCACAACCCTGAAAGTGTTGAGGATTATCTTAACAAGGCAAATTCTGCCAGCAAACTTTTATTGGGATTGGTTAATGATATTTTGGACATGAGTAAGATAGAAAACAAGGCAATTAAGTTACATCCGTCACGCTATGAATATAGTGAATTTATCGGTAATATTAATACTATTATCAGCCCACTGTGTCAGCAAAAGCACATAGAATTCATTTTCACAACAGGGATTCATACATTACCGGTTATAGTTGATAAAGTGCGTTTCAACCAAATCTTTCTTAATTTTTTGTCTAATGCGGTAAAGTTTACGCCTGAAGGTGGCGTTGTTGAATTCATTATTAGAGATTTGAAAATAATAAATAATATTAT
>JAAYAE010000391.1 GCA_012719555.1 Acholeplasmataceae bacterium
GTAGAATATTTAAAACCGGGAGATCTTTTGGTTTTTAATGATACTAGGGTTATTCCTGCCAGATTACATGGAACCAAGGATACAGGCGCTAGAGTAGAGGTATTCTTATTGACGCGCCTTAACACTAACGATTGGGAAGTTTTAGTAAAGCCGGGAAGAAAATTGCGCCCAGGAGCAAAAATTATATTTAGTGAGGATTTAACCTGTGAGATTCAAGATGTAACGGATTTCGGTGGGAGAATTGCTCATTTTATCTTTTCCGGTATTTTTGAAGAAATTTTGGATCGACTAGGTGAGACCCCATTGCCTCCCTATATTACAGCGCCTTTGGAAGATAAGGAACGCTATCAGACAGGCTATTCACGAGAGAGAGGAAGCGCAGCTGCACCGACAGCCGGACTGCATTTTACGCCTGAATTAATGCAAAAAATAAAGGACATGGGCGTAGAGGAGGTTTTTGTTACGCTGCATGTAGGCTTGGGAACTTTCAGACCGGTCAGCGTTAATACTATTGAGGATCATGTTATGCACAGTGAATTCTACACTGTCAGTCCTGAGGCCGCAAATGCCATTAACGCAGCTAAAGCAGCAGGCCGTAGGATTGTAGCAATTGGTACTACCTCCGTTCGTACCTTGGAAGCAGCTGGGGCTTCCGGCACTATGCAGGCAGGCGGTAATTGGACAAAAATATTTATTTATCCAGGGTATAAATTCCGCCTTGTGGATGCTTTGGTAACTAATTTCCATTTACCGCAAAGTACACTATTGATGCTAGTTTCAGCACTTTCTTCCAGAGAAATAATGCTAAATACTTATGCGGTAGCAGTACAAGAAAAATACCGTTTTTTTAGTTTTGGTGATGCCATGTTTATTAAATAACCCAATGAAAGTGTGAGCTTTTATGAGTAACAAAGATATTAAGGAAGATAATCCCTATTTAAATATTGGGCGCAAACTTAATTTATTGCTGCGTACAGGTCAAATGCTTATGGAAAGTGGTGCTGACACAGCAAGAATTGTACGAGACACTAAACTAGTTGCTACAAATATGGGAATTCCAATAGAAAATTTCACACTTCATGTTTCATATACCACATTAATGCTTAATGTAAGCGAGGGTAATAATTCTTATACTAATTTCAAAAAATGTCTGAATCATGGTGTTGATATGACTGTAATTTCTGCTATTAGTAAATTAGCTTGGCGATCAGTGGAACAAAAATATTCTTTGGATGATTATGAGGCAGAGCTTAACAGAATAAAAAATATCCCGCGGCAATATTCACCTTTGCTTTCAAGTATTGCAGCAGGATTTGCCAGTGGTGGGTTTTGCAAACTCTTTGGTTGCGACTGGATTGCTTTTTTTTACACGGCTATATGTGCCTTTTGTGGATTTTGGGTAAGAATCCTTTGCAATAAATGGGGAGTTAACAATTATGCCAGCATTGCAATATCTGCCTTTTGTGCCACTTTTTTGGCCTATCTTACTCATTTCATACCAGGGTCAACCACGCCGTGGTATCCTTTAATAGCCTGCACGCTTTTTATTGTTCCGGGGGTCCCCTTGATTAATGCTATAAATGATATGTTAAATAATTATGTTGTTGCAGGAGCCACAAGATTAATAAACACAATATTAATTGTTGGCAGCATGACCTTTGGCATAATTATTGCTATACATCTGGGAAAAGTAGGGGATTTTACTTCTTTGAGTGTAGGACCGGATAGCAGATACTTAGTAGAAGCTATTGCCGCGGCAATAGGGGCACTAGGGTTTTCTATTATTTTCAATATTCCCAAACGACTTTTGCTTATATGTGCCATAGGTGGCATGATATCCATATTTGTACGCAATTTAATCGTCCTTAAATTTGGCTGGAGTATTATATTGGGTTCTTTTATTGCAGCTACTTTTGTCAGTATTATTTCCTTAAAAATTGCAAATTTGCTTAGGGCTCCTATTCTTGTACTTGCCATTCCTTCTGTTATCCCTATGATTCCGGGAGTGCTTTTATATCGCCTATTATTTGGTATTGTTAATATAAAAAACTTAGATGCAGGTTCGTTTATGGCAGTTGTGCAAAGTGGAGTAACGGCCATACTTATAATCATAGGAATAACAGTGGGAGTTACAATTCCCAACATTTTTGGTGGTAGATATTTAGACAAATTAAGTCAGGGAAAATACATTTAGAAAAATTGTTAGGAGGAAACAATGCACGCCGTATATTACGAATTAATAAAAGAGTGCTCGCGTTCAGGGGCACGCTTGGGGAAGCTTCATACTCCACATGGCACTTTTGATACGCCTATGTTCATGCCGGTTGGAACTCAAGCTACGGTTAAGACCTTGTCACCGGAAGAACTTTATGAAATGAAGGCACAAGTTATTTTGGCCAACACTTATCATCTATTTTTGCGACCGGGAGAGGACATAGTTAAAAAAGCCGGTGGTTTACACAAATTCATGAATTATAGAAATGGAATGCTTACTGATAGTGGTGGGTTTCAGGTTTTCAGCTTAGGTGCTATGCGCAAAATAGAGGAAGAGGGCGTCACCTTTAGATCACATATTGATGGGTCCAAGCGTTTTTTGAATCCCGAGGTAGCAACTAAGGTCCAAGAAGATTTGGGCGCTGATATTATTATGGCCTTTGATGAATGTATTCCTTATCCGGCAGATTTTGCCTATGCTAAAACTTCTACAGAACGTACAACACGTTGGGCGCAAAGATGTCTAAAAGCTAAAAAAAGAGAAGATCAAGGCCTGTTTGGCATTGTTCAAGGGGGAATGTATCCGGATTTGCGTAAATACAGCGCTGATAGTTTAACCTCTATGGATTTTGCCGGTTATGGCATTGGTGGTCTTAGCGTTGGGGAACCACATGAATTAATGTATGATGTCTTGGCACAGACGACTTGTCATTTGCCTAAAGACAAGGCTCGCTATCTTATGGGAGTAGGAACACCGGATTGCTTAGTTGAAGGCGTTAATTTAGGTGTAGACATGTTTGATTGTGTTTTTCCCACAAGGGTAGCACGTAATGGTACTGCAATGCTTCCCACTGGGCGTCTTGTAGTACGCAATGCAGCCTATGCAGAAGATTTTTTGCCTATTGATGAAAACTGTGGTTGTTATACTTGTCGAAATTTCTCCAGAGCGTATATCAGGCATTTATTTAAAGCAGAAGAAATTTTTGCATTAAGATTATTGACTATACATAACCTGCATTTTCTGTTAAAATTTTCACAGGACATGCGAACAGCAATTGCCGAAGACAGATTCCCCGAATTTAGAGAAAATTTCTTGGAACATTATCAACGGTAATATAAAATTAATCTTATAAAGGAGGAAGTATTATGCAGGGAGCAGAAGCTATGAATATTGTTAATACTGTTTGGCCGTTTTTACTAATGGGGTTGGTGTTCTATTTTATGTTATATAGGCCGCAAAAAAAAGAACAGAAGAAAAGGGCGGATATGTTGAGTGCCTTAAGACGTGGAGATAAAGTAGTTACTTTAGGTGGTATTTGCGGTGAAATTACCAAAGTAAATGAAAATAACATTATTTTGAAAATAGCTGATGGTATCGAAGTAAAAGTTATTAAAGGTGCTATAAGTCATTCTCAAGAAGAAATAGAAAACAAATAAAAAATGAGCAAGAAAATAGAAAGAAAGTTATTGCAAGCAAGGAGAGAGGCTTTAACTGCGCAAGAAGTAAGTTCAAATAGTGAGCTAATTGCCAAACGTATTTTTGCGCACGAGCTCTTCAAAAAAGCCCATACTATTATGGGATATTTGGCTTTTGGCAAGGAAGCTTCAATAGATTTGGTCTTGCAACAAGCGCTTGCGGGTGATAAAATAGTTTGCGTACCGCAGGTTGTTTATGGCTCAAATTTTATGCAGGCAGTAAGGCTAAGAGAAATGGGTAATATGTGTTTGGATAGGTTTTCCATTCGTACTCCTAAGGAACCTTATGAGATTATCTCACCCGAGACAGTGGATTTAATTTTAGTCCCTGGCGTAGGTTTTACTAAGTTTGGGCGCGTATGGGTATGGGTAAGGGTTATTATGACCGATTTCTCCCTCAAGCAACGCAGGCAGCTACCATGGGCGTAGCTCATGCTATACAGGTAGTAGATGAAATTTCTATAGACGAATACGATATTAATGTGCAGTACTTAGTAACTGAAAAGTCACTAGTAGCATGCAAATAAAAGATTAATTAATAGTAGTTGTTAGGAGGAGAAAAATTTGAGATGGGATAATATGACCAAATTTTTAGGTTTGGTTGTGGCAATTGTAGTGTCCTTTGGGTTTTTTATCAAGCCCTTAGCTTTAACAGTAAAGCAAGGTCTTGATTTACAGGGTGGGACTCATGTAGTTTTACAAGCGGTGGAGACACCAAATGCTAAAGTTGATGATGATGCCTTAAACAGATCGGTGAAGATTATCGAGCGACGCGTCAATGAGTTAGGGCTAACAGAACCGGTTATTCAACGTCAAGGAAAAGATCGTATCATTGTAGAGTTACCTGGTGTAAAAGACCCCGAAAAAGCAATTGCTATGCTAGGCCGTACAGCTCTTTTAGAGTTCAAGGATATGAGTGGCAAAACGGTTATGACCGGTAACGATTTGAAAGATTCAAAGGCTACAGTTGGTCAAAATGGTAAACCTGTCGTTGGCTTGGATTTCAGTGATGAAGGTGGAAAGAAATTTGCACTTTTAACTTCGCAAAATATTGGTAAACAAATTTCTATTTTACTAGATGGAGAAGTGCTTACTTCTCCTGTAGTTAATGAAGCTATTACCGGTGGTAAGGCACAAATTTCAGGATCTCGCAATGTGGAAGAGGCAGAACGTTTGGCGATTTTATTGCGCAGCGGCTCTTTGCCGGTTAAGTTGGAAATGTTGGAAAATAGAACTGTGGGACCAACCTTAGGACAGGATTCTAAAGATAAAAGTGTTAAAGCTTTTGCCATTGGGTTGGCAGGTGTGTTTCTTTTCATGGCTGTTTATTATCGTGCTTCCGGTGTTGTTGCTGATATCGTGCTCTTGTTCTATACGTTATTGCTGTTAGCAATTATGCGAGCATTAAATGCTACTTTAACCTTACCGGGTATAGCAGGTATAATACTTTCCATAGGCATGGCAGTGGATGCCAATGTTTTGATTTTTGAGAGATTTAAAGAAGAAATTCAAAGTGGTAAAACACTGCGGTCTTCTATAGAAGCAGGTTTTTCTCGTGCTTTTGTGACTATTTTTGATTCTAATATAACTACAATAATGGCCGCTGCAGTATTATTCTATTTGGGAACTGGGCCGATTAAAGGCTTTGCTATTACCTTGGCTCTTGGTGTTGTAATTAGTATGTTTACAGCTGTTACAATTACTCGTTATCTGCTACGCTTTTTAGTTGCTAGCAATATTTCCTCAAATCCTGCTTTTTATGGTGCTTCGGCTCCTAAAAAGGAGGTGCGTAAATAGTGTTCTCTATAGTTAAGAATTATAAAATGTTTTTTGCAGTTACTGTTGTTTTTATAATGGTAGGTATTGGCTCTATGTTTATGCAGAGCTTTAATTTGGGTATTGATTTTACCGGTGGCAGCATTATTGATTTAAAATTTGGTTCACCGGTTAGCGTTTCTCAAGTTCGTGATGTCTTGAAAGAACATGACCTTGGTAACAGTGTTATTCAGCTGGGAACTTCCGACTCTAATATTACAACTAGTGAATCAGTTTTAATCAGAACAGGTATTCTCGATGACGATGCTCGCCGTGCTGTTATGAGTGATCTGACGTCTAAGCTTGGTGACTACCAAATACTAAGAGTTGAGCAAGTAGGGGCTACAGTAGGCAGCGAATTAGTGCAACAAGCAGCCTTAGCTGTTGTTTTATCTTGGGTTTTGATGATTATTTACATAACATACCGTTTTGAATTTAAATTCGCTATTTCAGCTATAATTGGTTTAGTGATTGATGTTACGGTAGTTCTTTGCTATTTCTCCTTATTCCATTTGGAAATGGATTCTTCTTTTGTAGCTGCACTTTTAACTGTAGTAGGTTATTCTGTTAACGGTACAATTGTAATATTCGATAGAATTAGGGAGAATTTAAAAACTCATAGACGTAGTGAAGATTTGGGAGAAATGGTAGATAGAAGTATTTGGCAATGTATGACTCGTTCCGTGTATACTATGCTTTCAACTTTATTTGCCGTAGTTGCAATCTTCTTATTTGGCGGAGATACAATACATAACTTTGCTTTTGCTATGTTGGTTGGTTTTGCCAGCGGTTTTTATACTTCCACTTTCTTAGCAGGTCCGCTCTGGGCAATTTTAAAAAACAATGGTGAAGCCAGTAAACAGGTTGTTTCTAAAACAAAGGTTGTATAAAATCTTCTAGAATTGGTGATTAAGATAAGTTAAGCATTTTAAAATTTAAAAGGCAGTGCAGAATATTATATTCTGCACTGCCTTTTTTGCGTTTAAATTGAAGAACAATAATTCAAAAATCGCTGAGCTACAGGGGACAAGGGCCTTCCTTTTACAGTAACAAAAGTTTCACTGACTTTTAAGCGTGAATCATTAATTAATTTATAGCAAACATCAGCTTCGAAAATTTCAGAAAAACTTACAGGAACAATAGCCACTCCCAGACCCACTTTTGCCCACGTAATACAGGCTAATTTTGTAGTGTTAATACTCAGTATGTTAGGGGTACAGTGATCTTTAGAACAAGTTTCTTTAAAAAGAGAAGAGCATCCGCGAGATAGACAGAGTGGCACACCATGCAACTCGTGTAAAGTAACCGTATCACATAAAGGACTAAGCCAAGGATTGTCCAGAGCGAAAACAGCAGCTAAGTTTTCGTTGAGCTTAAATAAAACATTAAATTCATCAGGTTTGTTTAAAGGGGCATTGGCAATACCTATTTCCGTGAAGCCATTTAAAAGTTGTTCCGTTTGTTCAGCAATAGGCACTTCATAAAGTTCATAACTTACCTTGGGGTTTTTAATACTAAAACCTGATAAATAATCTTGAATGAAGGAAATAGAAGTAGAGGGAGAAAGGCTAATGCGTAAAATACCTGTACCACCATCTGCACAATCAGCAACTTCACTGTAGGCTAATTCTTCTAAGTTGCAAATGTAACGGGCTTTTTCGTAGAGAATGCGACCGGCATCGGTTAGTTCTATTTTGCGAATGCCGCGATTGGCAATGATCAAGGTAGTGCCAAAACTGCGTTCCATATTTTTAAGCATACTACTTAGGGCGGATTGTGCAATGTGCATTTTATTTGCGGCCCCGGTCAGACTCCCGGTTTCTACGATAGCAATATAGTTACGATAATGTTCAATATTCATTATTCCTCCTAATGACTGTCTTTAATATATCATTTCAATATATTATACATCAATTTTATCTATTTTACATATGTTTAAAGGCGAATTACAATGAAAATATGATTTAGTGTACTTGTGACAGCCTATAGCCTTATTGTGGGGAGGCAAAGAGGCACCAAGAATAGGGAAAAATAAGAAAGGAGAGGGTAGGATGTTAGATAAAACCCGATTGCGTAATAACAAACTTTTTGCAAAAATAGTTACTCCTGAGCAAGCCGCCGAAATGGTAATGAATGGCATGAACGTTTGTGTCAGTGGTTTTACACCCTCAGGATATCCCAAAAAAACTACACTAGCATTGGCAGAAGCTATTAAAACAGGGAAAAAATGTTGTGTAAATATTTGGAGCGGAGCATCTGTGGGGCCTGAAATAGAAGAGGCCTTGGCAGCTGTGGGTGGAATTAAAGGTAGGATGCCTTACTATGCTGCTTCTAATAAGAGTATGAAAAAGAGCATTAATGATGGGGTGATAAGTTATTGTGATCAGCACTTAAGTCATTTTGCTCAACAGGTAGATTATGGGTTTTATGGCAATGTGGATTTAGCTATTGTGGAAGTCGCGGCTATTAATGAAGATGGTAATTTGATTTTAGGACCTGGGATAGGTAATATACCCATGTTTATAAAACATGCAAAAAAAATAATAGTAGAAGTCAATACGTCTATACCTCTGAGCTTAGAAGGAATGCATGATATTTTCATTCTCCAAAAACCGCCTTACCGGAGAGAGATTCCTATTTATAAAGTAGGCGATAGAATAGGGAGTCCTTATGTAGAATGTGGCATTGATAGAATTGACTGCATTGTGGAATCTGACATATTAGATCACGTGCGTGATTTAGTTCCACCGGATGCTGTTAGTGAAGCTATCGCCGGAAATTTAGTTGATTTTTTAGAGCACGAACAAAAAATGGGACGTATTCCTGAGAAAATGCTGCCAGTGCAGTCTGGGTTAGGAAGTATTGCTAACGCTGTCTTGATTGGCTTAAATAAATCAAAGTTTGAAAATTTAGAGATGTATTCAGAAATTTTACAAGATAGTGTTTTTACTTTAATTAAAAACGGTAAAATTTCTCAAGCGTCAGGTTGTGCTTTTACTCCTTCGCCTAAGGTTTGGAAGATGTATAAAGAAGATCCCGATTTATATAGAAATAAAATAATTTTAAGACCTTTAGACATTGCAAATTCTCCGGAAGTGATTAGGAGGCTTGGGGTTATTGCTTTAAACACGCCCATAGAATTTGATATTTATGGGCAGGCCAATTCTACACATGTTATGGGCACTACCATGATGAATGGCATTGGTGGCAGTGGTGATTATATGCGCAATGGTTATTTAACAATATTTTCCACAGAGTCTACGGCTAAAGAAGGAAAAATATCCCGTATTGTGCCTATGGTATCTCACACAGACCATACTGAGCACGATAACATGGTATTCATTACAGAATATGGTGTAGCTGATATTAGAGGACTGGAGCCGGCTAGAAGGGCAAGACTTATTATTGAAAAATGTGCTCACCCAAATTTTAGACCCCAGCTGCTAGACTATTTAAAATATGCAGAGAGGTATTTTCCGGGACACGAACCTCAAAGTTTAGAGCATGCATTTGACATGCAAGTACAATTTTTGCAGACAGGTTCAATGCTTAAATAATATGAGTAAATCGAAAGTGGGGTAAGTTACATGGACAGGGAAATCATAGAAGGTTTACAATACTATGAGACAAAAATCAACCAGACTTTAGTTAAAAATCCAGAACGTAAAGACTTTGCAGTTAAACGCTTGTATACTCCTTTAGATACGGAAACCCTTAATTATACTGCCAACATTGGATTTCCCGGTGAATATCCCTTTACTAGAGGTGTACAACCTACTATGTATCGGGGACGGTTGTGGACTATGCGTGCATATTCCGGATTCGCTACGGCGGAAGAAACAAATGCCAGGTATAAATATTTGCTGGGAGTGGGGCAGACGGGTTTGTCTGTAGCTATGGATTTACCAACACAGATCGGCTTAGATTCAGATGCAGATTTAGCACAGGGTGAAGTAGGAAAAGTTGGTGTAGCTATTGATTCACTGGCTGATATGGAACAATTATTTGCAGGTATTCCTTTGGATAAGGTTAGTACCTCCATGACAATAAATGGCCCTGCCGCCGTGCTCTTGGCTATGTATATAGTTGTAGCGGAAAAACAAGGAGTTACACCGGAACAGCTGCGCGGCACAATTCAAAATGATATTTTAAAAGAATATATTGCTCGTGGGACCTATATCTTTCCACCGCGTCCATCTATGAGACTGGTAACAGATACTTTTGCCTACTGTTCTAATAATATTCCAAAATGGAATACAATCAGTGTAGGCGCATACCACATTAGAGAAGCCGGTGCTTCGCCGGTACAGGAAATAGCTTTTGCTTTTTCCAATGCAATTGCCTATATAGATGCAGCTATTAAAGCAGGACAAAAAGTCGATGATTTTGCACCGGGTATTAGTTGGATTTTCACGGCCGGGTTGAATTTTTTTGAAGAAATCGCAAAATTTCGTGCAGCTCGTCGTTTGTGGGCTCGTATTATGAAAGAACGCTATGGAGCTACTATACCAAAAGCACAAATGCTGCGCGTGCATGTACATACTGCCGGCAGCGTATTAACAGCGCAGCAACCACTTAATAACGTAGTACGAATCACTTGGCAGGCTATGAGCGCTGTACTGGCAGGAATTCAATCTATGGCCTGTTGTGCCTACGATGAAGCAATTGCTCTTCCAACAGAGGAATCTGCAACCTTGGCCTTACGAACACAACAGCTCTTGGCTTATGAAAGCAGCATTACTGATACAATAGATCCTTTAGCGGGCTCTTATTATGTGGAGCACTTAACTAGCAAAATAGAAAATGAGGCAGAAAAATATATTGGTAAAATTGATGAAATGGGGGGTGCGGTTGCTGCGATTGAACAGGGCTACATGCAGGCAGAAATGGCTTCTCATGCCTATAGTTACCAAAGGGATATTGAGACAGGGCACCTTACTGTTATTGGTATTAATAAATTTGTTGATAATAAAAAACTGGCGGAGCAGGAAGTTATTAAGGTAGATATGAACGTAGCTGCAAGACAGATTAGTAAGGTAAACAATATTAAAATGCAGCGTAATCAAAAGGAAGTAGAACGTGCTTTAGCAGAGTTGAAAAAGGCGTGCCTGGGTACAGAAAATACTATGCCATATATTATTGCAGCAGTAAAAACTTATGCAACATTAGGTGAAATTTGTGGTATCATGAAAGAGGTATTTGGAGAATATAAGCCTAGCGCAGCCTATTAAAACGACAAGCAAAATAAGCATTATTGGCTATAATAGCTTCTTGCTTTAGGATTCTGTAATTACTAACCTTACAGAAGGGAGTGATGAAGGTGTCAACAAAAGCATTGGCAACTTTTGCCGCTAACATTAAATATGAAAATCTTTCACCTGATACTATTCGCAAAACAAAGCAATGTCTTTTAGAATGGTTGGGTGTTTGTATCCGAGGTTCACAAGAATCTGCCTGTCACATTATTCGTGAGGTGCTTTTAACCAAAGGAGGAACAGGACCTGCAAGTATTTTTACAGGGAAAAACGAACAGGCGTCTGCCCTTAATGCGGCTTTTTGCAATGGTAGTGCATCACATTCTTTGGACTTTGATGATTTGCATAATCCGTCTATAATACATTTGGCCTGTGTAGTCATTCCCCCCGTCTTTGCTTTGGGAGAAGCTGAGCATAAAAGCGGTAAAAGTATGTTGGCAGCAACGGTAGCCGGTTATGAAGTAGGTGCTCGTGTCGGTGAATCGGTTATTCCCGAATCGTATTTTTTTTGGCACACCACAGGTACTGCCGGTACTTTTGGTGCTGCTGCTTCTGCTGCCAGTATGTTAGGACTAACTGAAGAGACGTTTATCCAAGCTCTAGGTAGCGCGGGAACCCAAGCTGCGGGGTTGTGGGAATTCCTTAAAGAAGGGGCTATGAGTAAGACATTGCATGCAGGGAAAAGTTCTTACGCAGGAGTTTTATCTGCTTATTTAGCACAAAAAGGGTTTACCGGTGCGACGCAGATCCTCGAAGGGGAAAAAGGCTTTTGTAAGGCTATGGTAACTAAACCTCATTTGGAAAAATTAATAGATGGTTTGGGCAAAGGGTATAAAATTGATGAAAATTCTTTTAAACCATATGCCTGTTGCAAACATTCACATGCTTCTCTCTACGCTATGCAGGTATTACGTAAGAATAAGAAATTGAAACCCGCAGATATTTGCGGTATTGAGCTTCATATTAATAATATTACTGATTTTTTAATCAATAATCCTGAACCTAAAAATTCCTATGGTTGTAAATTTAGTATACAATATTGTGTTGCCGGTATGCTTAAATACGGTGAAATGGGGATTGAACAATTTGCTCCTAATGTTATCAATGATGAAGAAGTACGGGCTATTATGAAGCAGATTAAGATAATAAAGGATCCGGAGATTGAAGCGCTGCATGCGAGAGATTCTTCTAAGTTGGCATCCAAAGTAGTTA
>JAAYAE010000392.1 GCA_012719555.1 Acholeplasmataceae bacterium
GATAACTTCCGAACATATATGTTACGTAACTACTTTTTAAAAAATAATATTATAATTGAACTTGATTTTATTATTCCTGAAGAGGAATTGCCCCAGTCTAAAACTATGATTAGCGACATAATCGCCAGCTTCGAATTTGATCAACCCCATAAGCTATAAGGCATAGCTTATAAATTACAACGCAAAATATGCAAAAACCCCCATTCACTTTCAAAGTGCTTGGGGGTTTTAAAATATAACTTATTTCAGCAAACTTTCCAATGTTCTATAAAAATTTGTTTTATCAATAGGCTTGCATAAATGGCTATTCATACCACAGGAAATGGCCTCGTTTACATCATCAGACGAATCATTAGCAGTCATGGCAATAATAGGTATATTCTTTGCTGCTGGATGATCAGACATGCGAATTAATCTGGTTGCTTCACAGCCATTGATTTCAGGCATCTGTATATCCATCAAAATGGCAACATAATATCCGTCTTCGGACCTGCCAAACATTTCACAAACTTCTTTGCCATTAACAGCCCTGTCAACTTTTAAATTGATTTTTTCCAACAAACGAGTAATAACGTCAGCATTAATATCATTATCTTCGGCCAACAATACATGTTTCCCGCTAAAATCTAAAATATTTTGCTCCGCATCATTTTTTACTGCCATATTTCCAAAGTTATCAACTAATAAATCACAAATATTAGAACTGAAAATTGGCTTGTTCATAAAGCTATTTATACCATTCTTTTTTGCCTCATCTATTATTTTAGAATAGTCATACCCTGTAACCATTATAATTTTCATACCAGAGCCATTTAATTCTACTATTTTTTTGGCAGTCTCCAAACCATCCATACCAGGCATTTGCCAATCCAGAATACACAGGTGGAAAGGATTCCCCTCCTTAGTACTTGCTGCAATACATTCCAAAGCATCGGCACCGTTATTAACAACTTTAGTTACGACCCCAAACTTATTTAACAATTGCTCAATATATTTGGC
This sequence comes from Acholeplasmataceae bacterium, assembly GCA_012719555.1. Classification (GTDB taxonomy): domain Bacteria; phylum Bacillota; class Negativicutes; order Acidaminococcales; family Acidaminococcaceae; genus JAAYAE01. The sequence goes on from JAAYAE010000392.1 coordinate 1,000, forward strand.
GCTATTTTCCTGATCGTCTACAATAAGAGCCTTAACAAAAGAAAAATCCTGAAGCTTCTGAATTGTTTTATGATGTTCCAAATCAAACTCAAAAGGAATATCTAACTTAAAAGTACTTCCCTTGCCTTCTTCGCTTTCCACTGTTATAACGCCATTTAACATTTGCACTAAATTTTTAGTAATAGAAAGTCCCAAACCACTACCACCATAGCTAGCGGCAATTTCGCTATTTTCTTGCTCAAAAGGAGTAAAAATTTTTGTCAAATACTCTTTGCTCATACCTTTACCTGTATCAATTACCTCAAAATGCATGAATACTTTTTTATTGCGAATAGCCATTTGACGCAAAATGCAATTTACCTTACCGCCTGCAGCCGTAAACTTCAGGGCATTTGATAAAAGATTTACCAAAATTTGATTTAGTCGCAATCTATCACCAACAACAAATTCTTCTTCAACATCCACCAAAAGTATTTCGAAGTCAATATTTTTCTCTTTGGCCTGCTCATAGAACATATTGCCAATAACGGTAATAGTCTGCTTAAAATCAAATAATGCGTTATTTATCTTCATTTTCCCTCGTTCAATAGAAGACATGTCCAAAACATCATTAACAATGTTTAGTAAATGCTTAGCAGAAACATCGCTCTTACATAAAAAATTATTCACTGCCTCTCTGGAAGGTTCCTCTTTTGCCAATGATAAATAACCTATAATAGCATTAAGTGGCGTTCTAATTTCATGAGACATATGCGCCATAAAATTCCCTTTAGCGTCTGAAGAATGCTGCGCTGCGGTTAGAGCATCTTGAAGTTTTTCTCTTTGCTCTAACTCTTTACTTTTAAAAGTATTTATGTTTCTTTTCAACAAAAGACAATTACGGTGATACTGCTTATCGCAATGTACTCCCTGAAACAAATAGGCCATCCACTGGTATTTACCATTAGAGTTTTTCTCGCGTACAATAATCTCTTCCTGAGTACAAGTCTTCATAACACGATCCATAATGTTTTTAATTACATTATTTTCAAGCGCTGCAGCGTCGTCAGGATGAAAATTTTCCCGTATAAGATTAATGTCTTTAAATTCGCTTTTTTTAATAATCAATTTTTCATTCTCTAAACTGTAAGAAGTGACACTGTTGTTATCAACATCTATTTTTTCTACCTTTTCATATGTCAGACACAAATAAGATATCAGTTCTTCTAAAGCAGCGTTATTCTCACGCAACAATTTCAGTCGTTTTGAATTAGATAAACGTAAAAGTAAAAATAAAAGCAAAACCAAAAGAAGCATAATGATCGCTGCTGCGACACCAATTGCTATGTTCTGATTTTTATACAAATATGCCTTTAAAACATCAACGTTTGCATAGCTTAAAAGCTGAGCATATGTGGCCTTAAAATTTCCATCATATGCAAATGCTGATGGAACAAATAAAGTGAAACTCAGCATAAAATTCATATATGCACTAAGAAATTTTTTTATGCTATTTTTCATATTCTTGTCTCCCAACTAAAATTTTATGCGTAATGTTATTTACCTTTTTGGATTTCTTGAGCTATATAAACCAATGCAGTTTCTAACTGATTGCTTCCTCTTTCATCAGTAGCTTCCACTAATTCATCCGGTTCAATACCTACACCATTGATAGAACGACCGCTAGGAGTATAATATTTGGCCATTGTTAATTTTAAGGCCGTATCCCCGCCCAATTTAAATACTGTTTGCACTGAACCTTTACCATAGGTTTTTGTGCCAAAAAGTTTACCAGCCTTAGTATCTTGTAAAGCTCCAGCAACAATTTCTGCCGCACTTGCAGTACCGTTGTCGACCAAAACCGCCATAGGATATTTTACTGTTGCTAAATCAGAGGATTCTGTTAATGTACTTCCATCTTTTTCTGTAACAGAAACAATGGGTCCTTTAGGAACTATTAGCTTTGCCACTCCCACACCACTCCATAAGAGCCCGCCCGGATTACCACGTAAATCCAGGACAGTCCCTTTCATACCCTGATTTTCTAATTCATGATATTTTGCGGCAAAATCTGATGCAGTGCTTTCATTAAAGGAACTAATACGAATATAACCTATATTTTTATCCTTCATTTCGCCTGTCACACTTTTAATCTTAATTTCTGAGCGCACAATACGTACAATACGCGGTGCCGTAGTACCTGTTTGTACCAAAACTTCTACAACGCTGCCATCCTTGCCTCGTATTTTACCAACGACGCTCATCATGTCTTGATCTTGAAGCTCTTTACCATCAATTGCAAGAATCTGATCACCTGCTTTGATTCCTGCTCTAAAAGCAGGCGTATCCTCAATAGGTGCTACAACAATGAACTTTTTATCCTTCATGCCGAGAACAATGCCTACTCCGCCAAAATGGCCTTCAGTAATTGTTGACAAAGACTCGTAATCTTTTTTGTCCAGATATACTGAATAGGGATCCCCTAATTCTTTAACCATGCCCCGCAAAGAGCCTGCATAAAGCTGTTCTCTATTAACATCACCAACAAATTTTTGCTGTATTAGCTGCATGGTATAAACCATTTTGAAAAGTTCTGAAGCACTCCCCACATGAATATTTAGCCAGTAAGCACCAACTCCTAAAAGGATAGCACAACTAGTAACACAAGCTATAAGTAAGCCTACAAAGCTAAATCTTTTTTTTAACATATTTTACTCCTTCACCTATATGTACCTACGTACTGCCACTTAAACTTTATTAATATTATGGTAAGTAGGACAATGGATTAACGGTTTCACCATGGAGACGAACTTCAAAGTGACAATGAGGTCCTGTAGAATAACCTGTACTACCGGCATGGGCAATAACCTGACCTTTGTCCACTGCTTGTCCTTCACTAACTAAGACCGCTGTGTTATGACCGTAAAGGGTAACCAAACCACCACCATGATCAATCATTACTGCATTACCATAGCCGCCCATCCAGCCAGCATATACAACTGTGCCTGAATCTGCAGCTAAAATAGGATCACCATAGTCAGCTGCAATATCAATTCCTGAATGAAAGATTTGAGTACCAAAAATTGGATGTGTGCGCCAACCATAAGGAGAGGTAATTTCACCATGGATAGGCCAAATAAATCTTCCGCTACCATTAACAGAGCCTAATGTACCACTTTGCTCCCAATTTTTAATCATGGACGCAATATTATTACTGGTTTCCATCAAATCATTATACTCTTGTTCCAACCTATTTTGTTCTGCTAATGCTTTGTCATAAAGTGCTCTGCGTTCAGCAGCTTTAGCTTCTACCGTCTTCTTTTTAGCATCTACGTCTGCATGGACTTTATCTAGTTGTTTTTTATCTTCTTCCAATGCTTCTTGTTGAGAATTTAAATTGCGTTTTTGTTCTTCCAGCTTACTTAAGAGACTAATATCTCTGGCAATAATTCTCTGCAGTAAATACATTCTGGAAGCGAAATCTGAAAAATCCTTTGCCCCCAAAAGCACATCCAAATAA
>JAAYAE010000393.1 GCA_012719555.1 Acholeplasmataceae bacterium
CCCACTGGGTGGCTATGTACACTATATCTATTGCACAGTAAAGTTATAGGTCATTGTTTTGCTAGCTTGTTGTACCCATGGTCTCTTATATTCGAAATTCACTTTGTAAGTTCCAGGTTTATCAAAGCTGAAAAAAATGATGGTATTGCCTGGAACACCAACAACATTAGGATTAGCATTAATTGGTAAGAAAAATGAATTTCCAATACCAACAACACCGGACATTTTATCCGCATTAGCCATGTACCAATCAAACCCAGTAGAAGGATTAGAGGGCAAATACAACGAAACTAAGTTTCCTACTTTTAGCGGCAAAGTTTTACCTTCAGTTGCTTCTGTTACCTTATAGCCGGTCATAAATCTAGCACAACTGGCAATATTAAGATATTTCAACAAAGCTGTATAAGGTATTTGCTCAGAGTAAGCTGCCCCTTCACTCGCTGCTAAAAGCAAGCCATCTTCACTAAAAACATAGGGCTTATCCCCAACTAGATTATTGAAATCGTCCTTAACATAAAAGAAATCTTTTGTGTCACATTCTTTGCCGGAAGTAATATCAATGTTAATACCTTTATAAAGTGTTTTGTCTCCTGCCGCCTTTAAAATAACACTGAACATAGAAGGTCGGTTAAATGTAACCTCGTAGGAAATTGATGTTTGTCCACCAGCTTCTTCCCCAAGTTTTTTCGCAGCTTCCTTAAGCACCGTATTGATATTTTTTTGCAAGTTGATATCTTGCACTCCATCTACTATAGGAATGCTACCCTGCCTTTTCCCGCTGCTAAGATGCTCTTCCATAATAGGTGACTGTCCAAAAGCCCAAACGTTAGTTGTAATAGTCAACAAAAGCAATGTTAATAAATATATCTTTTTCATCTGTGTTTCCTCCTAATTCATATAACAAGTAGTTAAAAAGGGCTCTAAAACTGACCTATCACCCCGCATGACGAATCCTTCTCCTACCTGAATTTTTCCTGCACTAATGATTATACCACAGATGTGAACATTGCGACCAATGAAGATTGGTCCATTTGCGTACAAAAAGATGTTTTCCAAAGCTACATTATCTCCTATAATAATTTCATCATTGCAAATAAGCCAAAGTTTTCCGGTGCTGCTAGACCCCTCGCCAAGCTTAATAGGATTATTATGGTATAAAATGCCATTACCTTTTATTGTGGTATTAGCTTTAATAACATAGGGACCACTGCTGCTCCCACTGTCATTAGCATACAACCTGCCCAAAAGGCCCATTTCTTGAAGAGTCCCTGCACTGGGCAAAGTATTACTTTTGTATTTTAAATAACCATTTATATCCATTTGGGGCATAGTTTTAGATAGTGGATAGCCATTAGGTAAAAGCTTTTCAGGAAGTTCTCCTATAATTTCTTTGCTGCTATATAATAGATTGTTATAAATACTATGCAAACTACCACCGGGCGGTTCAATAATTAGCTGCTGCATCTTCCAAGTGGCATCTTTGTACTTAATTGCTATGTTAATGGCCCGGAGCGGTAAAGTTTTACGTCTTTCTACTATAATTTGCGGTGCTATTTTTTCAGCGCCAGGGTAAAGAGTTATTTCCTGTAAAATTTGACTTTGCAAATTATTCTGCTGCTCTTGATTTACTGCCCCTAATAATAACTCCGTCCCCAAAATTGCTATCTGCCTATGTCTGATATATTCTTGCTGAGTTTTAGCCTGTTGTTTAACAATATGAATAATGCCCTGTGCTAATATAGACAAAACTAATACTAAAAGAAGTAAGGATAAAACAATAAATCCTTGTTTCTGTTCTACTAAATGACGTGCCCGTTGCATAAACGTATCACCTCAGTAAAAGTCTTACTACGTCCTGTTGTCTCTATTTTCAGTTCTATTTCTAAACATAAAGTCCGCCCATCAATTTTTTCTACCTGAAATTTTTCCGCTAACACAACCGGAGAACTAAGAGGGTTAACCCCTTCAGGCTTTCCTGCTATTTGGGTGCTTTTGTACACAACAACTTTGGGTTTGGTACCTTCTACCTTGCTGCAATAAAACGCCACCGTACGTTGAGGCCCTATGTTTCTGCATACAATGCGGGTTCCATACTTATTATCTTGCAAAATTACCTGTTGGGAATTATACATTATTTCACTTTCTACTGTGGACATAACAGACCATGCAACCCTGTTTAACTCCACATCATCATAAATTTTTCTCATGGACACTGCCATCTGCAAAAAAGCATGATAAAAAGTTGCAAATAATAAGCACATAAGCATAAAAGCAATGGTAATTTCAAGTAGCATAAAACCTTTTTTACTATTCATAGCCAACTAAATTAACTAATGGCTGTGTTTCTTCGTGAAAATAGACTTCTACGAATAACAGGTTATTGTTAGAATTAAAACCAACTTCCCTTTTTTCACATATAATATGAAAACAACCATGTAGTACGTCCAATTTTTCAATCTTCTCTTTCTTACGAAGAGAAACCATCGTTTCCTGAGCTAGTTTAAAGGCCTCTTGTTTGTAATTATTATGTACCATTAGACTCACGCCAAAATTGTAGCAAACTGCAACACTCAAAACTCCTGTTAGAATAATAATCATAGCAGCCATTACTTCCACCATAATAAACCCGTTTCTCCTACTATTCATCTTTCACAACTATTCTGCCGCTTATAGGTTGGACCTCAACGGTCTTTTTAAGTTTCTCCTCATTACGAACTTGAACAATAATTTTAGAATAAACTTTTGGAACCCCACCAGGTAAGAACTGAACATCATTAATACAAAACAATTTTAGGCACTCCCATCCTAACTGGGATAACTTAACACTTTTAATTTTTTTCGACCCCTTATTCAAGTCATAACCACTTCCGTCACTGTATACTTTAATGCTTTGAACAAAGCCATCATTAGCATAAAGCGCTCTTGTCTGCATGGCCGATAATTCCAAAACAAGTAAATTACAAGCATTATTAAGTTTGATAATTTTAGATCTTTTTTGCAACATTTCATACCCGGAATAAAAGGCTGCTTCTATAATCAAGAATATGGCAAGAGCAATAACTACTTCCACCAAGGTAAAGCCTGCTATATTCTTTCTTTTATTAGGCATTTGTATTCACCTATTTCCAAAATTGAAACAATTTTTGTATTTGTCATTCAATTGTTATTTTGCCGTCAGCAGTTATTGTATCACCATTAGAATTTTTACCTAGCAGGGTATAGTCATTATCCGTAGCACCTTTTTTATATTCAATACCATTATATGTGTCTTTTTCTAGATACCTTGCCTTTTTTAAAACCGTTAAATCTGTGGGAAGGTTCCCGTCATGTTCTAATTGATAAACTTTTATAGCCCCATCAATTTTAGTAAGAGTTGTAATAATTCTAGTGTTTTCTGATCGATTCATAGCGGCTTCAATAGACGGCAATAAGGCTACAGCTAATACTCCCACAATTGCCATTACAGCTACCAATTCAATTAGTGTGAAACCTTTGCTACTTCTATATAGTGAAATTTTGTGTGAGATAATTTGCTTCAGCATTGTAATCAGCTCCTATTATTTATAATCAGGCAACTCAGTTATTAAACTAAATATAGGTGAGGCTATGGCTAGAATAACACAACCGACCAATAGAGCAATGAGCGCTAACAGAACCGGTTCTACCATAGCCTTTAAGTCTTTTAATTTGGCTTGTAAATCCTTATCGGTTATATCTGCTGCCTCAGTTAGCATCTCAGCCAAACTACCACTTTCTTCACCAACAGCAATAAATTCTAAACTTATAGGTCCGAATATTTCACTGCAAAAGGCCGCCGCCTTACTAAGAGGAATCCCCCGCAACACTTCTCTGCCTAAACGTTCACTTTGCTTACGCAACACTATTAGTGGTAAGGTTTCACCAGCAGCGCTTATTGCTAAGGGTAAAGAAATACCACTGGCTAACATAAGCGAAACAACTCGGCAATAACGCATTTCTAATAAATCATGATAGCAAGCTTTTACTACCGGCAGTCTTAAACCCCATGTTTGCAACTTTTCACGCCAAAAATAAAGTCGCCACCCTAATAACAAAAAAATGCCTAAAGTCTGCCAGTGAAAATCTTCAAGGAATTTTCCTAAAAAATTTAAGCTACTTAAGAACACCGTAGGTTCAACCTGCATAGTTGCATATAGCTCTACAAAAAGTGGCACGACCTTCCAAATAAAGTAATAAAAAGTTATAAAAACAAATACAAGGACTATCCCCGGATAAATACACGCGTTGAGTAAAAACCTTTTAGTTTCCAATTCTTTGTGATAAAAATCTGCTAATTGTAAAAATAGTTCCGCTAACTTTCCGCTTGTTTCTCCAGCCTCTATAATTTGTACCGCCGTCTGGCTAAATATATTGGGCAATTTACGCATAGACAGAGAAAAGGGCATGCCTTTATATAAATCTTTTTCTATAAAAGCACACACTTCTGCTACGTCTCCCGTACTTTTTCCACGAATAAGTTCCAAAGCTCTTAGCAACGTCATTCCACTATTTAATAGTGTAGCCAGTTGTCTAAAAAAGCTTTCTTTGCTCTTATTATTCATTTTTTTAGCATATAAAGTTTTTGAGAAATTATACAAATTATTTATCGGTTTTATATGTGTAACATAGCCATGTTGTCCTTGTACGTATTCTGCTACTTCACGGTCACTACTAGCTAATAACCGTCCGGTAAAAATCTTGCCACTTTTGTTGCGAGCCCGCCACCGATATAATTGCAAATATTCACCTCCTTA
>JAAYAE010000394.1 GCA_012719555.1 Acholeplasmataceae bacterium
CCCACCACAGAGTATTACCCTCTTATTTTCTTTTCTATCTATTCCACCAATCTAGCCTCCTGCATGGTCTTAACTAAAAAGGCTTTGCTAGCATCTAGTTTTTCTAAAGCTTCTGCGGTTTGTTCATTCTTGAATTTTTCGTTCAGGTAACGTGCTTCCAATAATGCTATGTAGAATTTCAGGTATTGTAAGTTATTTGGCATACTAATACTTGGTGTTGCACCTAGCTTATTATCTGCCATAATTTTATCCTGATTTTGGTAATTATTTTTTATAAAATCATACCGTTTAAAAAGCTCATAGTGGAGTTCTTCATCGCTAGCGGTAAGCTTAATAACCGGAATGGTACCTTTCACGCTCATATCTGCCGCCGAAGCTATACTCATATATCCATACTTGCTTGCAAGTAATGCAGCTACTAAAACCATTGTACTTTTTTTCATGACAATCCCCCCGTTTTTTGTTCTTTATCTTAATAATATTATACAACACAAGAAGAGTTCCCAAAGGGAACCCTTCTTATTATTTTTATATTTTATTTTTTCTCTCTATCTCTTTCTCCGAAGCTTTTCCCTTAAAATGTTTTTCTTTATATTCTTCCAAAAAGTGAGACGGCCGAGACGCTGGCAGAGGCGAAAAACAGTGCGCATTTCAAGGAACACGTACAACCCGTACGTGGACGCAGGAAGCGTAAACTGTGATGAAGCATATGCCTGTGTATCGGCTCTCTAAATTAAACGTGAGACGGCCGAGAAGGCATTAATGACGCGAAAGACCGAGGCTTGCGCATGAGATAATACAACGTCGTATATCGAATAAGCAACACGCAGGTCTGACAAAGTCAGGAATGTCTTATCGGCCGTCGATTAAATCAAGACTTGCGAGGAGTACGCCCATGCGTATAAGTCGGCAACAACAAAGGACTAACCTTATCCGTTTCAACGCCTGCATCTGCTAGAGATTTCTCGAATTTTTCCACATGAGCCAAGGTAAGTTTCCCTGTTTTGGTTTCTTTAGCGCGTGCTGCGGCACTCTTGCCGGCAATACGGCCAAAAACAATGATATCTAATAGGGAATTACCCATTAATCTATTCTTGCCATGAATACCCCCAACGGCCTCACCTGCAACAAATAGGTTCTTAACATTGGTAGTTTCACCATCAGGATGAATCAAAAGTCCGCCATTTTGATAGTGTAATGTAGGATAAACAAGGATAGGTTGTTTACGCAAGTCAATGCCAAATTTAGCATACATACGAAGCATACCCGGAATACCTTTTTCAATAGTTCCTTCTCCATGAAGGTCCTCGATCATAGGAGTATCCAGCCACACAGCACTGCCGCCATCCAAAGCCGGAATTCCTTCTTTATTAGTGGAACATTCACGGATAATTGAAGCTGCCGCCACATCTCTGGTTTCCAGAGGATTCATGAAAGCGATACCGTCTCTATTTATAAGCTGCGCTCCCAAAGAACGAACTTTTTCTGTTACCAAAGCACCAAAAATCTGCGACGGATAGGCAACTCCCGTAGGGTGATATTGAATAGCATCTTGATATAGTAATTCAGCACCAACACGATAGCCCAAAATCAAACCATCGGCAGTAGCACCGTAGTGGTTAGAAGTAGGAAATCCCTGGTAATGCAGGCGTCCGGCACCACCGGTTGCTATAATTACAGTTTTTGCTCTAACAACGGAATATTCTCCCGTATCAAAGTTCATAAGAACAGCACCTGAAGCTTTGCCTTCTTCATCCAAAATAAGTTCTATTGCCGGAGCAAAATCAATAGTTGTAATGCCGCGATTTTGCACTTCGTCACGAACTACGCGCATGATTTCCGCACCGCTATAATCAGCAGCAGCATGCATACGTTTGCGGGAAGTACCACCGCCATGAGTAGTAATCATAGTGCCATCCGGCTTTTTATCAAACATTACACCTAAATCGCTTAGCCACTTAATAGCTAAAGGACCGTCGTGAACCAAACGGCTTAAAAGTTCCGGCCTGTTGGAAAAATGTCCACCGCCCAAGGCATCCAAATAATGAATGGCAGGAGAATCGTTTTCCTTATCGGCGCCTTGAATGCCGCCTTCGGCCATCATAGTATTAGCGTCACCCATACGTAATTTAGTTACTTGCAATACTTTAGCACCGGCTCTATCAGCTTCAATAGCCGCGGAAGAACCTGCACCACCACCGCCAATGATAAGTACGTCAACGTCATAATCTACCACTTCTAAATCTATATGTTTGCCTGTTAAGCGGCTATGTGCTTGCAACAAGTCCGTTAATTCAGATGGTGCTTTTTGCCCTTTGTTGGGACCAACCAGAATATTCTTAAAGCCGGTGGTGCGATAGTCGGGATGATATTCTTGTAAAAGCTTATCTTTTTCATCTGCCTCCATGCGTCGAAGAGTCGCATGCAATCTTTCGCTTCTTGTTCTTTCAACGTTTTTGATTGAATCTAACATTTCTTGCGTATACATGTGCAACCCTCCTCTACTTTTCTATTTCTCGATGATTATATAAATCTTTTATTTCATCCATAGGTTTGTCCATTAGTTTTTTAAGTTCTACGTTCCACTTGCCTTCTTCTATCTCTTTTACTCTTAGTTCCAGATGTTCACATTCTGGAGCAATGTATTTGCCTGTTAAGCGGCGTGCCAAAAGTCCAACCGCACTATGAGTTATTTGTGCAGGACACCTAGAAGCGCAAATATTGCAGCCTACACAGTCAAAGGATTCATGTGCGCAGCGTTCATATTCACCCCGTTGGGCATAGGCAATATATTGCATAACATTAAGACCTTGTGGACAGCCTTTAGTACAGGCATTACAGCCAATACAACTATAAATTTCCGGATACAACTGACCCATAATATTTGCTGTTGGTTTAATTTCTTCAATGTCAAAGGTCCGTTTATTTGTAGGATAAGATACAATCTGTCCTACACACATACCGGCTTCGATTTTAGTTTGACAGGATAGACAAACTTTAATTTCCGTTGTGCCTTTAATACGATAAACTACCGCGCACGCCCCGCAAAAACCACTGCGGCAACCACAACCACGTACCAGTTTGTACCCGGCATATTCCATGGCGTCCATAATGGTAAGTTCCGCTGGCACAGTGTACTTCTTACCTAGTAAAAAGACTTCTACCATTTCTTGCATTTGGCCAACCTCCTATTGTTTTGAAATTGTGGCTTATTAAATGCCACACACTACACTTCAAGGTTGAAAAGATTATTAGCTAATCTTTTCTCAATACTCATCTGGTAATTCGTCGATTTCGTCACAACGGAATACCGGTCCATCTTTGCAAACGTATTTATTTCCTACATTGCAGCGTCCGCATTTACCTACACCGCACTTCATTCTGAATTCAAGAGTTGTATAAACTTGGGTTTTGGCAAAACCCATTTCAATAAGCGCCGCCAAACAAAGCTTAATCATAATTGGTGGTCCGCAGAGCAGTACCGTTTTATCCGGAGTAAATTTTAAATCCTTCAAAAACTGTGGTACAAAACCTACATTACCGGTCCAGCCTTCTTGGGCTTTATCAATGGTTAAATGTACCTTTGTATTTTTCTCTTTAGGCCATACTTCACTAAGCTCTTTGTAATCCACGAAATCTTCTTTGCTGCGAGCACCATAAACCACGTCAATAGAACCGTAATCGTCCCGATTTGCCAGCATATAATCAATAACGGAATGTAGTGGTGCTAAACCAATACCGCCGGCAATAAATATTAAATCTTTGTGCTTTAGCGCCTCCGTAGTTACCGGGAAACTCTTACCATAGGGTCCGCGAATAGCAATTTGCTGTCCCACTTCTATGGCATGTAAATACTCGGTAATCTCACCGCAACGTTTAATACTAAATTCCATATAATCTTTCGTAGTAGGAGAAGAAGTAATAGAGAAAATTGCTTCGCCCATACCCGGAGCGCTTAGCATTGCGCACTGCCCCGGCATAAAATCAAATACCTTACCACCCTCTGGTTTTTCAATACGAAAAGTCTTAACATCTGAGGTCTCTGTACGAATTTCAGTAACGACGCCAATTTGCGGCGTTAATACATCTTTGCTTCCACAATTACACATCTTTAGCCACCCCCAATGCTTTGGCTACTTTCACTATATTGAGACTAACCGGACATTTCTGCAAGCAGCGTCCACAACCTACGCAAGCAAAAGTTCCCTCGTTATTCTCCGGGAAGTAGACTAATTTGTGCATGTAACGTTGACGGAACCTTTCCAAGCGGCTTACCCGCGGATTAACTGCCGCCATTTTAGTAAAGTCCTTGCACATGCAAGAATCCCAACAACGAAAACGTTCTACTTTATTGTCTATTTCAAAGTCTCTAACGTCATAACAATGACAGGTAGGACAAACATAAGTACATGCGCAGCAAGATAAACAACTGTCACTCAATTGTTTCCATATTGCAGAGTTAAATACTTTTTCTTGTTCTGCCGGAATTTTAGGATCAATTTTGAAATCTGCTAAAGGCAGTTTAGCCATGATTTCTTTGGTAGCTTTTTGCTGAGCGTTTACTCCTGCCTCATCACCTTCAGCTAGTAAAGCTTGTATTTTTTCCGTAAGTTCTTTGCCTTTATCCGTGTTAGCCTGCCAAAACAGGTCATCACCGACCAGCCAAGTAGTAACATCACCACCGGGGTTAGTAGCGTCAATAGCAAAAGTATCACAAAAACAGGTTTCATCAGGAGCACTACAAGCCAAAGAAACAATCGTGCAATGTTCTCTTCTGGCTTTATAGAAGGCATCTACCGGTTCTTTGAGAAATACTTTATCTAACACTTCAAAGCTGCACACGTCACAACCGCGTACGCCAAAAGCGATGGTATCTTCTTCCGGCAACATGCGTTGTTCTACGGAAAGTTTAAGACCATCTGTTTTAAAGTCTAATAAATTTTCAATTTGTGGGAAGAAAACATTTTTAATAGATTTAGCAGTCTGGGTTGCCTGCAAATTAACTTCAGTACCATCTTGCCAAACAGTAAAATCCACCTTGCCATCTACTTCAGCCGGTAAATACAAAGTTCCCTGAGCAGACAGTGCAGCAAAAAGTTCAGCCCATTTGGCTTTATTAATTTTTAGCATACTATCTCACCCCTTTCGCCGAGATAGTCGGCTCAACGTCATCAAATTTGTAGTCAACCAAGGGTGCTTTACTATCGTCATCAGCACCAGGCTGATATTTCCCGTAAAATTCATTAATATCTTTAGCAAATTTAGTGTTCAATAAACCCAATTGAATTCCTTGGGGGCAGACTCTGGCACATTCGCCACAACCAACACAACGTCCTGCTACGTGGTAGGCACGGATAATGTGGAACATCTGCTCTTCCGCAGTGTTTGCACTAGCCTTACCGGCAACAGCGGCCTCTTGATTGTCAAATATACATTGTTCGCAGCTGCAAGCCGGACAAATATCGCGACAGGCATTACAACGAATGCATTTGGAAAGTTCTTGCTGCCAAAAAGCAAAACGTTCTTGGCTGGTCATAGCCTCCAACTTCTTAACCCCATCCTCCGGATTAAGTTTTTGGCATTTTACTTCCATTTTTTCGCCTAATTCCTTGTCAGCAATCATATAATCGCTGCCTTTGCAACTCATGCATTTAGCAAGAAGCACTTCTGATTTTTTGAAGTTTTTATCGCCATAAGCTGTAGTAACAATAACATCGTCACCGCTAACAGAAACTGAAATAATACCCTTAACTCCTTGATTTTTAATCTTTTTAATATCAATCATGCCGGAGCAAGGAATACCTATAACAGTAATAAGTTCCCGTTTTATTCTATGATCTTTTATTAATTGGTTAATACCATAGGTATCACAAGGTTTAGCAAAAACAGCCATAGTCTCATTTTTCTTAGAACCCGCCATCAAATATTTGCCCAAGTTTGATGGACAAAATTCATTGTAGACTAATTTATCAAGCTGCTCAGGCGCAGTAAAACAAACAGGCGAATTATCATAATAAAATTCTCCCGGCTGCCAGGCCCAAACAGCGGTTACTTTATTTTCTTTTAATAAGCTCTCTGCTTCTTTTTTGATTAACTCAGCTATTTTTTGCATCGCAGATCCCTCAACTTTACATTTTCTCCTAGACTCTTGATGGTTTCAGCAAAGCTGTTCATTGTCTCGGAAAACTTATTTCCTTCTGCCGCACTGACCCATTCTACTCGCATACGTCCATCTTCAATGCCCAAATAACTGAGCGTACTCATGAGAAGTTTCATGCGGCGCCTGGTGTAGTAGTTTCCTGAGGTATAGTGGCAGTCTCCCGGATGACAACCGCAAAGAATAACCCCATCCGCACCACGCAAAAACGCACGTAAAACAAACAGCGGATTAACTCTGCAAGAACAGGGAACTTTAATAATTTTAATATTAGCCGGATAAGATTTACGAGCAGTACCCGCACCGTCTGCACCAGCATAACTACACCAATTGCAGCAAAATGCTACAATTAGCGGATTATAATTTGTATTTTCGCAAGCTTCGGATTCTAGCATATTGCATCCACCTCCGCTGTGATTTGTTTATTACTAAAACCATTCAAATCCATAGCTCCGCAAGGGCAAGCAACCGTACATGCACCGCAGCCTTGGCAAAGAGCCTCGTTCACCACAGAAACCACCCGTTGTTCACGCTTACCATTAAGGTTAATAACCGTTTTTTCTTCACCGCCAATTGCACCATAAGGACAAACATTTTCGCAGGCTAAGCAACCACTGCAAATTCTTTCATTACAGCTGGCCACACATGGATTAGTAGCCAAGGTATCCTTAGACAATATACCTAGAACCTTCACTGCTGCCGCACCTGCCTGAGATACAGTTTCAGGAACATCTTTTGGTCCCTGACATACCCCGGATAAAAACACTCCGGCTGTAGGACTTTCTACCGGACGCAGCTTGGCATGAGCTTCTGTAAAGAAATTATTATTGTCAATACTAGCGGTAAGCATAGTAGCCAATTTTTTTGCATCCTGGGATGGTTGAATAGCAGTAGCCAAAACTACCATATCTGCCTCTAAAGAAATATGAGAATTGGAAAGAGCATCAGAAGCATACACCAGCAAATGATCTCCCTGTTCCAAAATTTTACCAACCTGCCCTTTTATGTAGTGTACGTTATATTCTTCCACGGCACGACGATAAAACTCATCAAAGCCCTTACCCGGCGTACGCACGTCAATGTAGAAAACAGTAACATCCGTATCAGGATATTTTTCTCTGGTGAGCATAGCTTGCTTCGCAGTATACATACAACAAATTTTAGAGCAATATTCTTTACCACGTCCGGATACATCACGAGACCCAACGCAAGAAACGAATACTATGTGTTTAGGCTGCTTGCCATCAGACATTCTTTGTAAATGTCCCTCCGTAGGACCGGCAGCATTGGTTAAACGCTCAAATTCCAAAGAAGTAATAACATCTTTGCTCTTTCCATATTGATACTCGCCAAATTTTGTTAAATCAATGGTTTCAAAACCTGTTGCTAAAACAATGGCGCCATATTTTTGTGTAATTATTTCATCCTCTTGAGTATAATCGATAGCCTTAGACGGACATACCTTTTCGCAAATACCGCATTTGCCGGTTTGGAATTTCAGGCAATGTTCACGGTCGATAACCGGTACCTTAGGAACGGCTTGTGCAAAGGTAATATATATAGCACTTCTATTATCTAAACCTTGGTTAAATTCGTTAGGGGTTTTCTTTGATGGACATTTATCTTGGCAAACGCCGCAACCTGTGCAAAGATCAGCTTTAACGCTACGTGCACGTTTACGAATATCCACCTCAAATTGCCCTACATAGCCACTAACCTTTTCAATTTCACTATAAGTGTAAATAGTAACATTAGGATGGGCTGCCACGTCTACCATCTTAGGCGTCAAAATACAGGCAGAACAATCTAACGTAGGAAACGTCTTATCAAGCTGTGACATTCTGCCGCCAATGGACGGCTTTTTTTCCACAAGATCAACCTTGTATCCAGCCTCAGCTATATCCAAAGCTGTTTGAATCCCGGCAATGCCACCCCCGATAACAAGTGCCCTTTTCACTACTTCGCTTTGTCCCGCTTGCAAAGGTGAATTGAATCTAACCTTGGCAATAGCAGCCTTAGCTAAAGCAATCGCTTTCTCCGTTCCTACCTCTTTATCCTTATGCACCCAAGAACATTGCTCACGAATATTAGCAATTTCTAACAAAAATGGGTTAAGTCCGGCCGCTTCAGCAGCTTTTCTAAACGTAGCTTCATGCATTCTAGGTGAACAGGCACAAACAACGACTCGTGTTAACCCATGCTCGCGAATTGCATTTTGCATGAGGTCTTGACCGCCTTCTGAACACATATAACGATAATCTGATGCAAAGGCTACGTCGGGAATAGCTTTGACGCTCTCGATAACTTTAGCTACATCAACCGTAGCGGCGATGTTGCTTCCGCACCAACATACAAAAACGCCTATCTTTTGCAATCTAATCCCTCCAAAAACTGAATTTTTCTTGCTAATTCCACCACTAAAGAACAGCTAGTTTCCACCAGTGTCCAAGTAGATTTTGCTTTATTTATTGTATTTTCTAAAAGCCGCTACAATAGCCTGTTGCGGCATTTTTTCGTCAATATATGCCGGTATTTCTTCAACAGTAATACAATTCTCGCCTTGTTGGCGAATAATGCTAAGCCTTACTGATTCAATTAGTGCTGCCGGACTCACACCTCTTGGGCAGCGCTCTGCACATGCAAAACATGAGAGACATTTCCAAGGAGTAACCGCTTTTTGCAAAACATCCACATGCTCATTAATGAGCTCCCATACCACACGATGTGGTTGAATATCCATTTTGTACCCAGCAGGGCAAGCAGCTGTACACTTACCACATTGCATACATTTGCTAATATCCGTGCCGCTTCTACGTACAATTTCTGCCGCTTGTTCTTTTTCATTTACTTGCATCAGTTCTCCTCCTCTTCCTTAACGCCGAGAGCTTCCGCTAATAATTCTGTAAAATAATGGACGGGCAAATGCTCAGAAGATGCCGCGTTGACATCCATATTGTAGTTGCATAATGGGCAGGCAGTAATTAATTCTTCCACGCCTTTGTTACGAGCCGAGGCTAGAATCTCACTTACCATACCTTGAGCTATGCCTTTTTCCTTAATAGCCATATACCCGCCACAACACTCATTGCGCATGTCAAAGGATATAGGGCTTGCTCCCAAAGCTTGTAAAAAGTCTTCCAAAATAGTTGGGTTTTCCGGATCGTCAAACTGCATAACACCGGCTGGTCTAAGTAACATACAACCATAATACGCCCCAATTTTACGACCGCTAAGAGGCTTTACTACTTTCTCAGCAATTTTATCAAACCCCACTTGGTCTCTCAAAAGTTCCAAGTAATGAATAACTTGAGTTTCTCCTGCATAGGGGGTGTCCAGCTCTAAATACGCGTTAACCTTATCACGCATTTCGCTGTTGTTTGCCATGTCATCATTAACACGTTTTAAAACATGGTGACAAGCTGAGCATAGTGTTACCAATTTACCATCAATTGCGGCTGCTGCCGCCAAGCTGCGCACAGAAGATAACTTAGTCGCTATCTCATCGTCCGCCTGGGGATAAACAGCTCCGCAGCACTGCCAATCTACCAGTTCCTTAAGCTCAAAACCCAAAACCTCTCCGGATCGTTTGGCGTAAAGGTCAAGCAGTTTAGCCTTGGTGCTCAGGGTACATCCAGGATAATAATTATAGATCATGTTCTCCCGCCCGAAAAAAATCGGACTCCCTCCTTTTCAAAACTTTATATTGTGAAAATTTTACATCCAAAGATTATATTGTATACACGATTCTATTATACAATAATTATTCTATAATTATAAGACATTTCCTTAATGTGAACAGAAATTGTTTGAAAAAAAGTGCAAGCAGGGGCAACTGTTACCCTACTTGCACTTCTAATTTAAATTGTAGCTGTTTCTTCTTCTGCCGCCTTTGCTTCTCCAAGCAAAATAGCCATAAACTCTGTTCCCGTAATAGTCTCTTTCTCTAAAAGGTATGCGGCTAATTCATGCAGCTTTGGTATATCTTCCAGCAAAATCTTGCTAGCCGCTTCATGAGCCTTTTTTATAATTTCCAAAACTTCATAATCAATTCGAGTAGCAGTTTCTGCAGAACACATGAGGGAAGCATCACCGCCTAAATAAGCGTTATTAATGGTTTCTAAAGCCATCATATCAAATTCTTTACTCATGCCTAAACGATCAACCATGGCCCGAGCCAACCTAGTTGCCTGCTCAATATCGTTAGCAGCTCCACTGGTAATAGACTTGAAAATTAGTTCTTCGGCGGCACGGCCGCCTGTTAAGGTAACAATTTTATTAAAAGCATCTTCCCTACTCATTAGAACGGATTCTTCATCCGCTACCTGCATGGTATAACCTAAGGCTCCGGAAGTGCGGGGAATAATTGTAATCTTATGTACCGGAGCAGAATTCTTTTGTCTGGCTGCCACTAAAGCATGTCCGATTTCGTGATAAGCAATAATTTGTTTTTCTTTTTGAGAAATTACCGCTCCTTTTCTCTGATAGCCGGCAATAACTACTTCAACTGATTCTTCCAAATCACTTTGAATAACCTCTGTCCTATTCATTTTAACAGCTCTTAGAGCCGCTTCATTGATCATATTGGCCAAATCAGCACCGGAAGCTCCACTGGTAGCACGAGCAATGGCATTAAAATAAATATCAGCAGCAATTTTAATTGCCGCGGAATGCACCTTTAAAATAGCTTCTCTGCCCTTAAGATCAGGAAGTTCCACCGGTATACGGCGGTCAAAGCGGCCAGGACGTAAAAGAGCTTTATCCAAAGTTTCCGGTCTATTTGTTGCGGCCAAAATAACCACACCTTTACCACCATCAAAACCATCCATCTCTGCCAAAAGTTGATTTAAGGTTTGTTCTCGTTCATCATTACCACCAAATTGCCCATTATCACGTTTTTTACCAATGGCGTCAATCTCATCAATAAATACAATGCAGGGAGCTTTTTCTTGGGCTTGTTTAAATAGATCTCTGACACGGGCAGCGCCCATTCCTACAAACATTTCAATAAATTCAGAACCTGAAATAGAAAAGAAGGGTACATTAGCTTCTCCGGCTACAGCCTTAGCCAATAACGTCTTGCCTGTGCCTGGAGGGCCCACCAAAAGTGCTCCTTTGGGCAGATTAGCACCTATGGCTTTATACTTAGTCGGATCATGCAGAAAAGACACCATTTCCATCAAAGCTTCTTTAGCCTCATCTTGACCTGCGACGTCAGCGAACACCTTACCGCTCTGAGCTTGTACATATATTTTGGCTTTGCTTTTACCAAAACTCATAGCATTACCGCCGCCCATGCCCATTTTAGGTGCTAAGTAACGCATAAAAAGTTGTCCTAATATGAAGAAAATCAAAATAGGAATAACCCAATTGTTAAAAAACCTAGATAAGGCAGTTTCTTCCTTAGGAATAACTTGGGAAAATTCTACCTTACTCTGCATTAATCGGTTAACTAATTGTGGGTCTTCAATACGGCCGGTAACGTAAATAACATCTTTATCATTTTCCTTGCACAAAAGCGCAATCTTATTTGCCGTTATTTCTACCTTTGTTCCTTTTCCTTCATCTACCATTTTTAAAAAATTTGTATAAGAAACCTCATGTACCTGTGGTTTGAAAAACATAGGCGTTATGATTGTATTAATTACCATTATGATGATCATGGCAACCATGTAGTAGTATACTATGGGTTTTTTGGGGTTTTTTGTCTCCATACACTTACCTCCTGAAATTAAAAAACAAATATCTTATGTATAATACAATCATAATAGG
>JAAYAE010000395.1 GCA_012719555.1 Acholeplasmataceae bacterium
ACCCTGAATTGAATAAAGAATATTTCGACTTATGTGGTTTGGGAGATATGGTAGAAGTCGTGCCGGTAAAACCCGCTGAAACAAAAACTCAATTGAAGAAAGCTATAGAAACAAAGAAACCAAAAGCGGTGAAGAAAGCTATAAAAAAAGTAGTTGTAGCCGAGAAAGCAAAAGAAGTAAAAAAAGCAGTCATAGCGAAGAAACCAAAAGTGGTGAAAAAATCTACGAGGACAAAAAAGGGTAAATAAATATTTTTATGACCTTTATAACAACAAAAAAATTCCGAAATTATTACCATGCGGTAGTAATCTCGGAATTTTTTATTGTGCATTAATGTGTTGAAATACGTTTTATTCTTGCAATATCACTCAAATCACAATTGAGTGCAACGCATATTTTGATAATTACCATGCTGCTGACGCCTTTTCTATTACCCATTCTACTAATGGTGGAAGGGTGAATGTGCGCCATTTCTGCAAGGTCTTTCTTTTTGAGGCCTACTGATTTTAATAGTTTCCATAAGCGGTCATAAGTTATTGTCATGTGTGTACTCCTTACATTCGTAGTTGATATCACTGAGTAATATTGCAGTTACCTACGGTAAGTAAAGTCGGGCTTCGTCATTGTGAAATTTGCCTACGGTAAAATTTTGAAAAAGATTTCATACTAAAGCTATAAGATCATAGATAAGTTTTCCGGTGAAAACGGTGGTAGATTTGTAAAGCAGCTCCACTTAGGGTGACGATGCTGGATATGTGAAGAATACTTAACCTGCAGTAGTGTAACTTATCGGCTTTCTTATTGCAATTGTACAACACTCTCCTTTATAAATATTGGAGCATGGTTTTAGTCATCTCTTTGTATGTTTTTAATGTAAGGACAATCAAAAAAATCGGACAAAGATATTTCGAAAGCAAAACATATATTCAGTAAATGGCCGACCTTAATACTCACAATACTGCCATTCATAAATTGTTTTAGTGTAGATGGCGGTATTTCAGCTTTTAGCGCAAGTGAGTATGTAGCTAAATTATGTTTAGTTTTCAATTCTTATATTCTTTGCCGAATAGCCTCGTTGATGTCCATAGAAACCTCCAAATGCTCCTATGGATATTATAGTGAGTAATTTATTTTCATGCGGGTGGGAAGTCACCAATGGGAAAAGGTGTTGAAGTTGCACTATGAAGTGCAAGTGAAGCAGAAAAGCAGTGAAGTTGCACAAAAGTGCAAGTGAAGTTATGCTTCGCATAAGTGAAGTGCGGTGAAGCCGCAGTGAAGTGTTCGCAAGCGAACAGTTAAGGAAAGTTTTTGTTCCAAAAACTTAAACTTATGAAAAGAAAATAGAGCATTAGTTCTATATGGTTTTATAAATTCTTAGTTTTCGAATGAAAACATCCACAACTTCTCCGAAGGAGAACTTCACTGCACGAAGTGCACTTCACTTGTAGCTGTGCTACAACTTCACTGGCAACTACGTTGCCACTTCACTGCATTTATGCTGCACTTTGCTACTTTAGTCGCAAAAGCTGCACCTGTTTTTATTAGTTTGTCGTTTTCGTTTACGAAAACATCCACAACTTCTCCGAAGGAGAACTTCACTGCACGAAGTGCACTTCACTTGTAGCTCGGCTACAACTTCACTGGCAACTACATTGCCACTTCACTGCCTTTATAGCTTCACTGAGAACTATGTTCTCACTTCACGTCCTTCAGGAGTCTTTATTCCATGGAAGTTCTTATTTCCTGAAGGACTTTTTTCCTCATCTTACTTACGGCTTGCTGAGATATTTGCATTTGCAGGCCTATTTCTTTGTCAGTTTTATTTTCCCAATAGTAGCTTTTAAGGAGCTGACGATGTTGCAAGGGCATTTTTCTTATAGCTTGTTCTAGCATAATCCTTTCTATATATTGTTCTTCTTCATTGCCGGTAGAAATGGGTGATATAACCTCAGATGAATCTATACTATTGGTTTCATAGTAGCCAATCCGTTGTTGTTTTTTTGCGGCATTGTTCAGAGCGAAAACAAGCATTTTCTTAATATAGCCCGGAAAAAACTGATAGGTGGTACCTGAATATTTTTTCACCAGTTGAATAATAGTGCAGTAGGAAATGCTTTCCACATTGTCTTCTAAAACGGCATATCTTTTTTTGTGCCCTAAATTTAAAGCTAGTGGGCGAAAGGCAAGACAGATTTCTTCCATGGCTTTTTCATCGCCCTTTTGGGCAGCTGGGACTAATTTAGAAAAATCAATTAACATGAAACTTTCCTTTGGGAGTAGCCGGCTCTCCGGGAATTTCGCGATGAGTTTAGTATAGGAAAGAAGAACGGTGGTTCGCAAGAGGATAAATGCTGGGATTTAGTGTTTATGCGAAGTTTGGGGAAAATGTGGATAAGTATTAGAGAGAATTTGCAAACGAACGAAAAAAGGCGGTGAAGTGTTCGCAAGCGAACAGTATAAAAAAATGTGCAGTATCGATTTCATCGAAGTGCAGCTTTTGCTCCGCAAAGTGCAGCTGTTCCTGCGGAACGTGCAGTATTGAAAGCGTAGCTTTCAAAGTTAAGGTGAGTTTTTTTCAAAAACTTGAACTTATGAAAAGAGCTTTTGACAAACCTCGACCTCAACGATGAGTACATCGTCGCCACCTCCCCTACGAGGGGAGACTAAGCGAAAGCAATTTATAATTTCTTAGTTTTCGAATGAAAACTTCCATAACTTTCGAGCTAGCTCGAAAAGCTGCACTCCACGCAGTGGAAGCTGCACTACGGCCATGCCGTAACTGCACTTTGCCGTAGGCAAATCTGCACAGTGAAGTTAGCCGGTGGCTAACATCACTGCTTTTCCGGTTGTTTTTCCTTCTCCTCAGGACATTTATAAGGTGTAAGGCAAAACAGAAGTAAAGAAAAGCAGCTTATTTATAGGAGAGAAGGGACGCAATGAGAAAAGTTTATTTTGATGAAATTGCCCAGTTGGCAAAACTGGCTAAAGGGAAGGTCCACAAGTTATATTTGCATTGGACGGCAGGTCACTATGACAGCAAGTTTGATGATTATCATTTTAATATTACAGGCAATGGCACTATTTATGTAAGTACTGATGATTTTACGGATATTCTTAGTCATACTTGGCAAAGGAATACTGCCTCTGTAGGGATAGCACTTTGTT
Organism: Acholeplasmataceae bacterium; assembly: GCA_012719555.1. Lineage (GTDB taxonomy): Bacteria > Bacillota > Negativicutes > Acidaminococcales > Acidaminococcaceae > JAAYAE01. The sequence goes on from JAAYAE010000395.1 coordinate 3,166, forward strand.
GCTGCAGCGATGCAATGATTTACGCTGATGGGACATTTAACTATGGCAAAGAACCTCCTACAAGAGCACAAATTGAAGCCATGTCGATGTTAGTAGCGCTGCTGACGGAGATTTGGAATATTCCCCTAGATGAGCAGCACGTTATGACTCATGCTGAAGCGGCAGACCTGGACGGTTACGGCCCGCGGATGATGGGTACACCAGAGTTCGAGAAATGGGATCTATGGCGGCTGCCCGACTATGACGGTGGTTGGCGCAGTGGTGGTGTGGTGCTCAGGGGAAAAGCAATTTATTATCGTCTCAGGCGATAGTAAATTGTAAGAAGCAAACTACATTTAACTGAAAGGAGGTGCTCATATGGCAAAGAAAGCAATTGAAAAGGCAACCTTACAAATACAGGTTGATAATGGTGTAAATGACAGCGGTAAAGCTGTAAGCAAAACCTACACTATTAGCAACGTTAATCCAGCCGCAGAGGCTGACGTGGTTTACAATGCAGGGGCTAAAATTGGTGGGTTGCTAAATCACGAAGTTCAAGCAATCTATGCAACAGAAAAACATTTGTTGACAGCAGAATAAAGCAGTTAAGTTGCAATAATTGCAACTTAACGTGCAGCATCGATTTCATCGAAGTGCAGCTTTTGCTTCGCAAAGTGCAGCTGTTCCTGCGGAACGTGCAGTATTG
>JAAYAE010000396.1 GCA_012719555.1 Acholeplasmataceae bacterium
ATTTAAACCTGTAGTGCCCTTCCCAAATAACACATATAAATTAAAACCAATACTTATTAAAGCAACTAAAAAAATGCTAAGCATGCCGCTTAAACCAAAACCCATACCCATACCCATACTTAATCCCATACTGAAAATAATCATGAGCACAAGGACAAGGGAGAATGGCACCATAAAAATAAGCTGCCACCAACCACTCCTATTTAAATCATGTAATCGACGCGTAATAAGACTAATAGCTGCGAATGTGGAAATCAAACCCCAAAAATAAGTTGTTGAACTATGGGAATAACCCAGCATGCCACAGCCGCTGCCAAAAATAGTATTAAAACCTAATCCCCTGCCAAATACAATATTAACTACCAAGGAAATCAGCCATAATTGAAATATTCTTTTAAAATATTCCCAGCGATTAAGTCTCCCGCCAAAACTAAAAAAACGTTGTACTAAACTTTGCTTAGGCATAACTTTCTCCCTCGTTTCTATATTAGTATTTATAACAGATTATTTCAAGAATTTATAATATGTCGATGGATATAGTTTTTCATAATATAATTGGCAATCGCCTCTTTTTGAACCGTGTCCGGCTCGGCTTCATCTAATGTAGCAACAAAATCTAAATTACTAGAGAAATAATACGCTTTACCGCCGAAGTATCCTAGCGCATATGGTTTCTCGCAAGCTTCCAATAAATCACGTCCCATAAAACTTTCCGGCGTCTCCATGCCCATAAGAGTTAAAAGAGTTGGTGCTAAATCTTCTTGGCTAGCATAATCACTAGTTCTAAGATTATCCAAGGGTACTAAATTTTTGCTGACAAAAATCATTGGTATAGGAGCAATGCTTTGTTTATCCTCTTCTTTGGGGACTATTTCCTTATACTCTCCGCCGGAATGAGGATTGTGGTCGGAAGTAATAATAAATAGAGTCCTATCATCCATAAGACCGCGAGCTGCTGCCTCTTGAAAAAACTTTTGGATTGTATGATCCACCCAATACATTCCACAAATGGTAACATACCCGCTATCACGGACAGCAGGCGGCATACTATCATACCCAATTCCATAATAGGGATATGGCTGATGCATGTCCAGAGTCTTAACTACTAAAAACAATTTATCTTTCTTTCTTGTTTCCAAAAGTCTCAATGTTTCCTCGTACATAACATCGTTATGAAACCCCCAGCCACTAGCTCCCGTATAGCCTCTAGCTTTCAAATCCTCATTAGCATAATACTCATTCATGCCAAATTGTTGGGGATATTCACGATACTCATTGTCATAATAGCGACTAGAAGCATTAAGGAAAATACCTTCCCAGGCATGGGCTTGTGCTGACCTATAAATCGAGTCCTGCTTCGCACCAGGCAAATCTCCATCGTAAATAAGTTGAGAACGAAAAGTACTATTTAACCCTTGAGTAGTTGGAATCGCTGAAGAATAGTAATGATCCAAGTGTGGATATTTTTGCAGCAAACTATCCAAAAATGGCGTAGTCTCAGCTGGAATATTCTTGTTATAAAAATGCATGTAGTCTCTATGCACAGACTCTAATACTAACATTACCACTCTGTCATATTTGGCTACATTTGGAATGCTGCGCACAGGAGTTGGCATAATTCCCAACTCTGCTAAGGCCCCCTTATCGCTTTCCGTCAAAACACGTTCTTTGTATTTCCAAGGTTCTTTTACCACTTTATCTGTATCAAAAAAAGCTTTTTGTACAAAATTAATATTAACCGGCATCGCCACCATATTACGAATTTGTTGTCTAGGCTTTTCTAGCTCAGCTTCCAAATCCAACCCTGCAACCTGGTCTATACCAATGTACACCGCACTTGTTAAAAGCAAATAAGCCAAATTTAATACTAGACCAAAAACAATGAGGCAAAGCATTGACCATGTAAAGTTAGGTTTACGTTTTTGCGGTTCATCTACACGGAATAAAATAATCAATAATATTATAATTACCGCTAAAATTGCTAGTTTCCACCAAGCTATAGTAGCAATAATTC
>JAAYAE010000397.1 GCA_012719555.1 Acholeplasmataceae bacterium
CTATATTTGTGCGTGATTTCATTTCCAAGAAATCAGAAATAACGTTAGGCTCTACTCCGCGCTCTAACAATTCAGCAGCTGCCCTCATACTTGCGGCAGTAGTATTAGAATATTTGAAAAATCCACAATCGGTAGCAATAGCTACATATAAACAAATAGACATAGCCAAAGTAATTTCTATCTGCATTTCTTTTTATAATGCAAACATCATTTCACCCGTAGCAGCAGCACTGGCATCTAGCCATATATAGTCTGCAAATTCATTATTAGATACATGGTGGTCAATGTTCAAAATCGGTGCTTTAACACATTCTTCCACAATACCAATTCTATCCAAAGAACTGGAATCAACTATGACTAATAAATCTGCTTCATAGCTTTGTCCCTTTTTGGGATGGACGTATTCACCTATACCAGGCATAAAACTATAGGTGGATGCGATTTCATCATCCACCATAATTGTAACCTTTTTGCCGGTTTGCTTTAAACCTTCTGCTAGTGCCAAAGTAGAACCCAATGTATCACCATCTGGGCTAACATGGCTAACTAAAATCAGGCTATTAGCCTTTTTTAAAATATCCAGAGCCTCATGGAGAGTAATTCTCTTACTCATGATCAGGTCCTTCTTTCTTGATTTGATTAAGCAGTTCCTGAATATGTGAGCTGTATGCCATAGAGGTATCTTTACAAAGAGAGAGAATTGGAGCAACTCGCAGCCTAATTCTTTTAGCTATTTCAGAACGCATAAAACCTAGAGCCTTGTTTAATCCAATCCAGGCTTCTTTCTGTTCCTCTTCTGTACCATATAAACTCACATAAATTTTAGCATAACTCAAATCACCGCTAACTTCCACTTCTGTAACGGTAACGAACTTAACACGGGGATCTTTAATATCCTTCAAAAGCATATTGCTAAGTTCTTGTTTAATTAATTCTTGCATTTTTTCTACTCGTAATCTTGCCATTTATTTCTCCTCAGTCTACTACCACTTTTTCCATGATAAAGACTTCTAATTGGTCGCCTTCTTTAATATCGCGATAGTTATCCAATGTTAAACCACATTCAAAACCAGTTTGAACTTCTTTCACATCATCTTTAAATCTACGCAAGGACTCTATATCCCCTTCATGAATAACAACGCCATCACGAATGAGTCGAACCTTGGATGAGCTAGCAATCTTTCCGTCCAATACATAACAACCTGCGATTGAAACTTTGGAAATAGTGATTACTTGACGTACCTCTACATGACCAATAATAACTTCTTTGAATTTAGGTGCAAGCATACCTTTTATTGCTGCTTCAACATCATTTAAAGCATCATAAATAACACGGTAAGTTCTAATATCTACTTTTTCATGATCAGCAGCTTTACGTGCATTGCTGTCCGGGCGTACATTAAAGCCAATAACTAAAGCATTAGCAGCCGCAGCTAGCATAACGTCTGTTTCATTGATAGTACCAACACCGGAGTGTACAATTACAACTTTAACTTCCTCATTTTTAATATTAACCAATGATTGTTTTAAAGCTTCAATAGTACCTTGTACATCGGCTTTTACAACAATGTTTAATTCTTTTAATTCACCCTCTTGGATTCTGCTGAAAATATCTTCCAAGGAAACTTTAGCCGCTTTATGAATTTCATCAGTCTTTTTCTTAGCAATACGTTTTTCTGCTACACTGCGTGCTATACGCTCCTCAGTAACGTCTAAAATATCACCGGCCATAGGAACATCATTAAGGCCTAAAACTTCAACGGGAGTAGAAGGCAAAGCCTTTTTCACTCTTTCTCCACGATCGTTATTCATAGCACGTACCTTACCATAAGCTGTTCCTGCTAAAATGGTATCGCCAACTTTTAAAGTTCCACGAGAAATTAAAACTGTAGCGACCGGACCGCGTCCTTTATCAAGTTGTGCTTCAATAATAGTACCATGTGCCGGCAAGTTCGGATTAGCTTTTAATTCTTGTACTTCAGCGACTAGAAGAATCATTTCCAGCAATTCGGAAATACCTGTTTTCTTATGAGCAGAAACCGGTACCATAATAGTATCGCCGCCCCAATCTTCAGGAATTAACTCATGCTCTGAAAGTTGTTGTTTAACAAACTCAATGTTAGAGCCTTCTTTATCGATTTTATTGATAGCAACGATAATTGGCACCTTTGCTGCCTTAGCATGGTTAATAGCCTCCAAAGTTTGTGGCATAACGCCATCATCAGCAGCTACAACTAGAATGGCAACATCTGTTACCTGCGCTCCACGGGCACGCATAGCAGTAAATGCCTCATGTCCCGGTGTATCCAAGAAAACAATTGGTTTTCCCTGACACATTACTTTGTACGCACCAATATGTTGGGTAATTCCCCCCGCTTCACGTGCCGTAACATTTGCTTTACGAATAGCGTCTAACAAGGAAGTCTTACCGTGATCGACATGTCCCATAACTGTTACTACAGGAGGACGTGGAACACGTAGAGCTGGATCATCTTCCACTTCAGGTACTTCTGTAGGATCTTCTTCAGGTGGTAATTCTCCCACCTCAACCTTGAATTCACTGCCCACAAGTACAGCGGTATCATGATCAATATCTTGATTAATAGTAACCATAACGCCCAACAGGAATAATGCCTTAATAACTTCGCTAACTTCCCGCTTAATTAATTGAGCGAAAACTTTAACATTAATACTGTCACCAACCTGCACGCTAGTAGGCCTATTAATTTCTACTACAGGTCTTAATACTTGATTATTGTTTTGAGTATTATTTTGAGTACTGCTGCGTTTATTATTACGCCCCATATGGTTATTATTCCGATTAGGTCGGCTTCCTCTTTGTGCATAGCTTCCCTGTGGTTTTTTATCGTGGGTAAAGTTTTTACCACGATGTCCCATTTCCTTACCAGCATGTGGGCTATTAATATCTACCGGAGGTTTTTCAACTACAACCGGTTTTTTAAAACCTTGGTTACCCTGACCACCTGGTCTTGATTGGTAACCGCCTTGTCCTTGGGGACGTTGTCCTTGACCCTGAGGTCTTGACTGATAACCACCGGTGCCTTGGGGACGTGATTGAAAACCTGTTCCTTGAGGACGAGTTCCCTGTCCTTGAGGACGTGATTGGAATCCAGTTCCTTGTGGACGAGTTCCTTGTCCTTGAGGTTTTCCTTGATAGCCAGTACCTTGCGGTCTTGGACTTTGCTGACGTGGTTGATAGCCTTGTCCTTGTGGCCTTGGTTGTGAATCCTGACCGGGAGTACCCGTTCCACTAACAGGTGACCTATGAATAATAATTTTAGGTTTTACAACAGTTGTAGCTGTTGCTGTTTTTTCCACTGTTACTTGTGCCACAGTTGCAGATTTTGTTGCAATTTCAGTGGTTGCTTTCTCAGGCATTTTGCCTTCCTGCCTTGGACTTGACTTAATTTCTTGTCTTGGTGCAGCCTTAGTTTCTTCTTTAGTTATCGTATGCTTTTCCTCGCGCTTCGCTACTACCTTTTGTCCGGTAGTCGTAGTTTTTCTTTTTTTACCAAATTCATTAACAATCATATCATGTACTTTATCATCCACAGAACTCATGTGACTCTTGACTTCCACTTTGTGCCCGGATAAAAATTCCAGTACTTTTTTACTATCTACATCAAATTCTTTTGCAATCTCATAAATTCTATGTTTAACCATCCACACAACTCCATAACTTATTTCAAAATCATCTTAACAAAATTGTTATCGATAATAGCGACAGCCGTTCTTTGAGCTTTGCCAATAGCCGAGCCCAACCTCTGTCTATCTAGAACTTCAATAAACGGAACATGGTAATCTTGGCACATATAAACCAAATCTTTTTTTGAATTTTCCGCAGCATCTGCCGCCAATAGTAGTAACTTAACCTTACCATTTTTGATAGCTGATCTCACGGCAAAATCTCCGGAAGCAGTTTTTCCTGCCTTTTGTGCCAAACCTAAAGAAAAAAGCAAACTTTGCTCTTCTATCATTCCGCCAACTCCTCTAGAATCTTTGCACAAACCTCCGCGCTGAGCTTTACCCCCAAAGCCTTTTCCAACGCTTTAGCTGATATTGCTTTAGCAGCACAAGCTCTACTTTGGCAAACATATGCCCCACGTCCGGGTTTTTTCCCTGTTTTATCTACTGATACAGCTCCCTCAGGAGATCTGACTACCCTAATTAGTTCTTTCTTTTCTTTCATTTCACCGCAGCCAAGACATTTGCGTTGAGGAACTTTCCTAACTTTCATCCCTTATCACTACCTTCATTACCGGGTGTCTCAATCACAGAATCCTTGGCAGCTTCCGCACTTGGTGCATGGGTGCTTTCAACAGAATCATCAGCGTATTCTAACTCGCCTGTTGCCAAGGCCTGGGTTTCACTCTTAATATCTATTTTCCAGCCGGTTAGCTTTGCAGCCAACCGAGCGTTTTGCCCTTCTTTACCAATAGCCAATGACAATTGATAGTCCGGAACAATAACACGGCATATCTTTTCATTTTCGTCAGCTACTGCAACAATAACCTTGGAAGGAGAAAGGGCATTTGCCACATATTCCTCTGGGTCTGCGCTGTATTTTACTATATCAATTTTTTCACCACGCAACTCGTCCACAATGGTGCGAACTCGCATGCCTTTTTGTCCAACGCAGGCTCCAACAGGATCCACATTGTGATCATTACTAAAAACAGCTATTTTAGAACGCATACCCGGTTCTCTGGCCACTGACTTAATCTCTACAGTGCCATCTTGAATCTCAGAAACTTCTAGTTCGAACAAACGGCGTAAAAGTCCGGGATGTGTTCTTGATAAAACAATTTGTGGTCCCTTTGTTGTTTTCTTGACCTCAACAATATAAGATTTTATTCTATCATGATGCTGATATATTTCTCCCGGTATTTGCTCGTTAGGAAGCAATATGGCTTCAGCACTTCCCAAGTCCACATAAACATTATGACCTTCAACTCTTTGGACAATACCATTAACGATATCATTTTCACGGCTGGAATATTTTTCATAAACCATTCCGCGTTCTGCTTCACGGATACGCTGTACAATTACTTGTTTAGCATTTTGTGCGGCAATACGTCCAAAATCTTTAGGAGTTACTTCTTCTTCCATAACGTCATCCAATTGATACATGGCGTTAACTTTTCTAGCATCTTCCAAACTCATTTCCTGTGTGGAATCTTCTACCTTTTCAACTATAGTCTTTCTGGCAAAAACATGTATTTCTCCATTATCTTTGTTCAAAGTAACTCGTACTTTTTGAGATGAGCCAAAATTTTTCTTATACGCGGTAATTAAAGCTTCTTCAACAGCGTTATATAGTACCTCCGGTAAAATCCCCTTCTCGGCGCCCAACTGAGCGATGGCTTTCACAAAATCTGCATTCACTTAACAATTCCTCCTTAACCGTTTTCAAAACTCTATATGTGGTCTAATACTGGCAACAGCTTTGCGTTCCAGCTCAATTTCTTTTTCTTCAACAATAAGACTAATTAGCATATCGCTATGACTGCTTAAAACACCCACAAATTCTTTCTTTCCATCTAGCGGCGCAAAAAGTTGTACATCAACCATCTTGCCATAATTATTTTGAAAATCCTTATCCTTTTTTAATGGCCTATCTATCCCTGGGGATGATACCTCCAAATAATACTTTTCTTTAATAGGATCGCGCTCATCCAAAACCTTAGTTAATTTACTACTTACAACAGAACAATCATCAATATCAATTCCACCCGGTTTGTTAATATAAATTCTCAAGAACCAATCTTTTTCCCTTATATATTCCACATCTACCAGCTCTAGACCATGCTCTTTGACTATAGGTTCTGCCATTTCAGTAATCAATTCAACTAGTTTTTTATTGTCCACTTTCCTCACCCCCATATAAATTGTTCTTAGTAAACGAAAGAGCGGGTGCTATACCCACTCTCTTAGATACAAACATAAAATTTCTGTATATATTATAACACTATTATTATCTTTACGCAATATTCCTTCTATATTATGTTAAAATAACTCAATTTGGTCTGTAGCAGGCAATTCATCTAGTATTCCTAGCTCTGCCAAGGCCTCTACAACAGCATTGCCTATCTTTGCTCTCGTACGTAAATCTTCCCTGGAAATGAAGGGACCGTTTTCTCTAGCCTTAGCTATACCGTCGGCTGCAACGTCACCAATACCTGCCAGTGCTCCTAAAGGCGGTAGCAATCCCTTATCCGTTACAATAAATCTATGTGCGTCTGAGCGATACAAATCAATGTTTTCAAACTCATAACCTCTTGCCAACATTTCTATAACTAATTCCATGTAAGTAGCAGTATCTTTTTCGTTGACCTTAGCTTTTTTATTTTGTGCATAAACATCTTTAATATAGCGCTTCATAAAATCTTTACCCTTATGTACTAACGCATAATCAAATTTTGGTGCTCTAATAGAAAAATATGCGGCGTAAAACTCCTTGGGATGATGAACCTTACAATAGGCTATACGATAGGCTGATATAACATAAGCAACAGCATGAGCTTTTGGAAATAAATATTGTACTGTTTTACAGGATTTAATATACCAATCAGGTACGTGTGCTTTCTCTAGAGCGGCCATTTGCTCATCGCTTAGCCCATTTTTATGAGCCTTACCCTTACGGCAAGTTTCCATAATACTAAATGCTATACTTGGTTCTACCCCTTTATTAATGAGTGAGGTCATAATATCATCACGCGTAGAAATAGTATCTTCCGTGGGTTTACCTTCCTTTATCAATTCCTGAGCATTATTTAACCAAACATCGGTACCATGGGAATAACCGGAAATACGTAGCAAGTCACTGAAATTCTTAGGTTGTACATCGTAGATCATCTGCCTTACAAATTGTGTCCCACATTCCGGGATACCAAAGGTCCCAACCTCACTGCCAATTTCTTCCGGCGTTACCCCTAACGCTTTTGTATTTTGAAATAAAGACATAGTTTCCGGATCACCAATAGGAATTGTTTTAATATCAATGTTTAGCATTGTTTCCAACATTTTAATTACAGTCGGATCATCATGGCCCAGAATGTCTAATTTAACCAAGCGGTCATTAATTGAATGATAATCAAAATGCGTTGTAATAATACCACTTGAAGCATCATCTGCCGGATATTGTACAGGAGTAATATAGTGTATATCCAAATTACGCGGCAAAACCATAATACCCCCCGGATGCTGACCTGTAGTCCTTTTTACATCTACCAATCCCGGAATCATTCCTTCTACAAAAGCATTCCTGACATGCCGTCCTTTTCCATCAAAATACTTTTTAACATAACCATAAGCGGTTTTCGCAGCTATTGTGCCCAAAGTTCCCGCACGAAAAACATTGTCTCGTCCAAACAATTCCTCCGTATATTTATGGGCCTGAGGTTGGTATTCACCAGAAAAATTTAAGTCAATATCCGGAACCTTTTCGCCATGGAAACCCATAAAAACAGCAAAAGGAATATCATGACCATCCCGCACCATTTCACTACCACATTCGGGACACATTTTAACCGGCAAATCAAATCCGGAACTAACACTACCATCTTCAAAGAACTCACTATGGTAGCACTTAGGGCAACAATAATGAGGTTTCAAAGGATTAACTTCAGTGATATTTAACATAGTTGCTACCAAAGATGACCCTACTGAACCACGTGACCCAACCATATAGCCATCATCATTGGATTTTTTTACCAATAAATGGGCAATATAATATAAGACTGCAAAACCATTACCAATAATAGAGTTTAGCTCTAATTTCAACCGTTCTTCCACAATAGTTGGAAGTTCCGGCCCATAGAGTTCGTGAGCTTTATCATAGGTCATATCTTTAATTTTCTTTTCCGCTCCCGGAATAATTGGTGAATATAACTGATCTCTATCCGGAACCGGTTTGAAACTATCTATTTTTTCATTAATGAGATTCGGATTTGTAACAACCGTCTCATATGCTTTTTCCTGACCTAAATAATTAAATTCAGCTAGCATTTCTTCCGTAGTTCGTAAAAACAAAGGTGGTTGATCCTCAGCATCACTATAACCTTGCCCAGCCTGTAAAATTTTGCGAATATCGGCATCCTCCGGATTGAGAAAATGCACATCACAAGTAGCAACCGTTAATTTTCCTAGTTCTTTGCTAATATCATATATACACTTATTAATGTTTTCCAAATCTTCTTTAGTCGTTATATTAGGGTACTTTTCTTCCCGAATTAAATACTGATTGTTACCTGTAGGCTGAATTTCCAGGTAATCATAAAATTTAGCAATTTCTAAAAGTTCATCGTGACTTGCACCATTAATGATAGCTTGAAATAATTCACCGGCGGCACACGCAGAACCAATAATCAATCCTTCGCGATATTGTTCAATCAAAGCTCTTGTCATGCGTGGTCTTGCTGGTTTTCCACCAAAGAACTGTAAATGTGACATGGAAATTAATCGATAAAGATTACGTAAGCCCTCAGCAGTCTTCGCCAAAATAATAATGTGATAAGTTTTTTTGACATTTTCATCCGGCCACAAATAACCTTCCACACCAAATATTAATTTAAAGTCTTTGCCTGCTACTTCATCATAAGCAAAGGGGAATGCCTGTACCACTCCGTGATCAGTCAGTGCTAATGCCTTGTGCCCCCAGCGCATAGCAGTTTTCACTAACTCTTTGATTGGTGTAACCGCATCCAATTTGCTCATTTTTGTATGACAATGCAATTCCACTCGTTTTACTGCAGAATTATCCATGCGTTCTTCTTTTTGCATTAGTGTAATACTACGAATATCAGTCATTACCGCTTCGTCATTTTCGAACTTATCTATCCTAACGTTGCCCATAAAGCACACATTAGAACCTTCCGGCATCTTCGCCATGAATGCTTTGCACTCGGCCAAATTTTTAGACAGCTCATCTTTATTTTTACCTTCACCAAAGCGCTTTTTAGCCACAAGACCATCCGTCTTATCCTTGAGTAAAATACTAAGCATGACAGCACCGGTGCGTAATTCTCTTTCCTTAAAACCAACAATCGTACCTTCAATAACTACATTATTTTCTTCATCGGTTACATCACACATAAGTCTAGGTTTTTTAGTTATTTTATTTCCTAAAATTTTTCTATCGCCTGTAGCTGGTTCAGCCTCACCGTTTACAACCTTAAGTGCTTCTAAATATTCCTCACTATAATGAGTTGTTTTGCTTCTATTTTCATCAACCTCCGGGCATGGCAAAAAAGCAACACCCTGCAAAGAACAAGCAGCGGTCAGCTTGTCTGCCACCGCTGCCAATAGTTCAGTTCGAAGGTCCCGGTTTTTTTTCTGATAATTTATAGTCCACGTGCCTTGGTCACTATCTACATCCACATCAACCAGCACTATATTTTGTACTGCGGCCAGTTCCCCGGGTGATGCATTTAGTGTCTCTAAAAATGACGTAAACTCACTTTTATTTGGTATGATTTTGTACTTTTCTGACATGTTGCATTTCTACTCCCAATCTGTAATCAAACTACATTTTCCAAAGAAATTACATCATCCAGCGTATTAATTCCCGCAATAATTTCGTTAATATTAAAATCTTTACTAATTTTCAAATACAGCTCAATAATGATAGTACCTTGAATACTATTATTCTTTACATTAAGCGTACGTACCTTAACATTATGCTCGCCCAAATAACCTAAAATAGTCATCATGGTATCTTGATTATTTTTTGCTATTATACGTATATATCTACGCTCATTGTGGGTAGCTCCGGGCATACGTTTTTCCCACCCATGAAAAGTAACCAAGGTAATAAGCATAATGCCTGTTGATATAATACCAATCATAATCATCCCACTACCAATGGCAAGACCAATAGCAGCAACCATCCACAAACTAGCTGCCGTAGTTAAGCCACGAACAGTAAGCCCTTCGTGTAAAATTGTACCGGCGCCTAAAAAACCAATGCCACTAACAACCTGTGCAGCAATACGTCCGGGATCTCTTGTATACGTCTGCGGGTCAAAAGCATAAATGGAAACCAACATGATTAAAGCCGATCCTGTACACACAAGTACATGAGTTCTAAGGCCAGCCGGTCGGTCGCCACTACCACGCTCCATCCCGACAATACCGCCCAAAAGCGCCGCCAAAAAAAGGCGCATAATCATTTGCCAATCCATGGCATCTAACATAGCTTCACTTCCTTTTCCGGGAATTACTCTCTGTTATACAGTGCCAACATTGCCTGTATTTCGCTAACATAATCGGCAGCTAAATCCAGCATTTTAACTTCACCTGTACGCCTATTTTTTACTTCAATTTCTCCATTTGCCAAAGTCTTAGGTCCAACAACTACACGCAATGGATAACCAATCAAATCAGCATCTTTAAACTTAACTCCGGCTCTTTCATTTCTATCATCGATGATAACTTCTATACCGGCTTCACCTAAAGAATTGTAAATTTCTTCGGCTTTAGCCGTACTAGCTTCATCTTTAGTATTAACAGGTACAACCAATACTTCGTAGGGAGCGATTGCTGCCGGCCAAATAATACCATTACTATCATTATACTGTTCAATAGCCGCAGCCATAGTTCTGCTGACGCCTATGCCATAGCAACCCATAACCATAGGTTGTTCTCTGCCATTTTCGTCTAAAAAATTAGTCTTTAAAGCCTTACTATATTTTGTAAACAATTTAAATACCTGGCCAACCTCAATACCTCTAGCCTTTTTTAATTTTCCACCGCAATGAGGACATGGATCTCCTTCTTGTACTAAACGAATATCGGTAATAATCGTAGGAGCAAAATCTCTTTGAGGATTAACGTTTATAAAATGTACATCTTTTTTATTCGCACCACAACAGAAATTATGCATATTCATAACACTGTTATCCATAATAATGATAACTTTTTGTGGATCTATACCTACCGGTCCCATAAAACCACCCACAGTACCACTTGCTATAAGCATTTCTTCAGGCGCCATATCGATTTCGCTAACACCACAGGCATTCATAACTTTAATTTCATTAACATCATGATCTCCACGAACAAAACAAAGTATTAAACCTTTACTGGAAGTATAGGCTACTGCCTTAACACTTTTTTCAATTGGTATTTGCAAAAATTCACATACCGCTGCAATAGTTTTGCATTCAGGAGTTACAACTTCTTGTCGCGGTAACATTTCTTCAGACGAAACCTCAATTGGGAACAATTCTGTCTTCTCTACATTAGCAGCATATGCACATTCAGGACAAAAAACTATTTCAGCTTCACCGCTATCAGCAATAGCCATAAATTCATGTGACCCACTGCCGCCAATAGCACCTGAATCAGCTTCCACAGGTCTAAAGCTTAATCCACAACGTGTAAAAATATTGGTATATGCATCATACATGCTCTTGTATGATGCGTCCAGACCAGCTTCATCACGGTCAAAAGAATAAGCGTCTTTCATAATAAATTCACGACCACGCATTAAACCAAAACGTGGGCGTCTTTCATCTCTAAATTTATTTTGTATTTGGTAAACATTTAAAGGCAATTGACGATAAGAACGTACATCCGCACGTACCAAGGTAGTTACAAGTTCCTCATGAGTAGGCCCTAGGCAGAACTCTCTGCTGTGACGGTCTCTAATGCGAAACATTTCGTCTCCGTATACAGACCAACGACCACTCTCCTGCCATATTTCTGCAGGTTGCAAAATAGGCATCAAAAGCTCTTGAGCACCTGCCTCATCCATTTCTTCACGGATAATAACCTCAATTTTTTTCAAAACACGTAAAGCTAAAGGTAAATAAGTATACATACCTCCGGCAGATTTTCTGATAAACCCTGCTCTCAACATTAATTGATGACTTACTACTTCTGCCTCTGCAGGCACCTCACGCAAAGTCGGTGCATATATCTTTGAAACACGCATCAATTCATCTTCCTCTCGGTTACAATTTTATCTATCTCTTTAAATAATTCATCAAGGATTTCTCCCTCAGGAACTTTTTTAATAATTTCACCTTTTTTGAAAATCAGGCCTTCACCTTTGCCGCCTGCAATACCTATATCAGCTTCCCTCGCCTCACCAGGTCCGTTTACTACACATCCCATAACAGCTACGGTAATAGGCATTTGCACCGTCTCCAAGTATCGTTCTACTTCCAGTGCTAGTTTTTCCAGATCAATGGAAGTTCGGCCACAAGTCGGGCACGCTATTAACGTAGGTCCATATTCTCGCAGTCCCAAAGACTTCAAAATTTGATAAGCAACTCTGATTTCATTAGCAGGATCTCCCGTTAAAGAAACCCTAATAGTATCTCCTATTCCCTCAGCTAAAAGAGTACCAATACCTACTGCAGATTTAATAATACCGGAATTAACCGTCCCTGCTTCGGTAATGCCCACATGCAAAGGATAGTCACACTGAGCTGCCAAAAGTCTATATGCCGCTATAGTCATTGGAACATCATGACACTTTAAGGAAACTTTAATATTAGTATAATGCAAATCTTCTAAAATGTGGATATGACGCCAAGCAGCTTCAACCATAGCCTCAGCCGTTGGATGCGCATACTTCGCTAATAAGTCTTTGGGCAAGGAACCCGCATTAACTCCAATTCTAATTGGCAAGTTTCGCTCTTCTGCAGCTTTCACCACTTCTACAACTTTTTCCCGCCCAACAATATTACCCTGGTTCAAACGTAACCCGTCTACACCGGCCGCAATAGCTGCCAGCGCTAACTTGTGGTCAAAATGGATATCAGCTATTATGGGAATTTCTATTGCTTTTTTTATCGGTATAAGAGCCTTGGCTGCTTCCATAGTTGGCACTGTACAGCGAATAAGCTCACAGCCCAAACTCTCTAAATTCTTGATTTGCGCAATAGTCGCAGCTGCATCTTCTGTTTTTGTATTTGTCATAGATTGTACTGCAATAGGATTATTACCACCAATAGCAACTTTTCCTATATTCAGCACTCTTGTTTGTCTGCGTTTCATTTTAGGATTTCCCTTCTACTTAACGTGTTATGTCCTTAACAGTAGAAAATATTGTAAGAGCTAAAATAATTGCTATACCTACCATTTGGATGGCTTCCATATAACGAGGGGCTAGAGGTTTGCCGCGCACTGCCTCTACTAATAATACTACAAAATGTCCACCATCTAAAGCCGGTATGGGCAATAAATTAATAATAGCTAAATTTAGACTTAAAAACGCAATGAAACTTAACAGGGCTAGCAGTCCTTGTGAAGCCATATCTCCAGCCATTTGTGCCACACCAATTGGACCGGCAACCTCTGCCGGAGCCTTTCCTGTAATAATCTTTTGTAAACCATTTACCATTGAAATAATAATACGATCAGTATAATTAACAGACATTTTTCCGGCTTCTAAAAAGCCAACTCTTTGTTTCATGAATTTAGGAGAAACCCCAATAAGAGGCCTCTGTACTTCTTCATTGTAAACAGCTTTCATTTTATAATCACGCAAAGACCCTGCTCTATCTACATGCAAAGTAACTTCATTAGTTCCCGCAGCCTTTAGCTTAACAACTAAATCATTCCAATCGCTAACTTGCTGGCCGTTAACTGCTAATATTTTATCATCCGGCATAAGACCGGCATCAGAAGCTGCCTGTTTGGGCACCACAGTTCCCAAAACAGGTTCATTAACCGGTACGTCTATACCGGAAATAGCAAAAATACCGAAAAATAAAACTATTGGTAAAAGAAAATTCATAAGAGACCCTGCTAATATAACCAACATTCTAGCAGGAATTGATTTAGTCGAAAACCCATTTACAACTGCTTCAGCCCCAGGTTCCATACCTGCTATTTTATTATAACCGCCTAATGGAATTAGCCGCAAAGAATATGTAGTCTCCGCTGATTTCGTTTGGTATAGTAAAGGTCCAAAACCAATGGCAAATTCATCTACGCGCATACCTGTAGCCTTTGCAGTTATGAAATGACCTAGTTCATGTACAGTAATTAAAACACCAAAAACCAATATTGCTGCTAATATAGTTATCAAATTCTACCTCCATTTAATATAATTCTGCTAAAATTACTTTTGCCTTTTCACGAGTTTCTCTATCGGTGTTCTCTATCTCTTCTAAAGACGGTGTCGTAATATTTGTAAATTTTTCCAAAGTTGCGGCAATAAGGTTTTTAATATCCAAAAACCTTATGCGGCCCGCCAAAAAAGCATAAACTGCTACTTCATTAGCCGCATTAAATACACAGGGCATAATACCTCCTGTGCGGCCACATTCTACAGCCAGTTTAAACGCCCCAAAAACATTAGTATCTATACTTTCAAAAGTAAGTGTCCCTGCTTTTACCAAGTCCAGTTGCCCAAAAGCATTATCCCAACGATCAGGATAACTCAAAGCATATTGAATAGGTAAGCGCATGTCAGCTAATCCCAATTGTGCCATAACAGAACCATCCACATATTCTACTAAAGAATGAACTATACTTTGTGGATGCACCACTGCCTCTATTTTACCGTAATCCATGTCAAAAAGCCAATGTGCTTCCATAATTTCCAGGCCCTTATTGGCCAAAGTAGCCGAATCCACAGTAACCTTCTGCCCCATTGACCAATTAGGATGGCACAAACATTGTTCCAATGTAACATTTGCTAAATCTTCCACTGTTCTGCCCCTAAAGGGACCACCGGAAGCCGTAATCAGCAGTCTTTTTACTTCTCGATGCTTATTTCCCTGCAAAGCTTGAAATATGGCACTGTGCTCGCTATCTACAGGAGTTATTGCTACACCATGCTGCTTAACAGCTGCCATAACAATACTACCGGCTGCAACCATAGTTTCCTTATTTGCTAAAGCTATATTTTTACCACTTTTAATGGCCGCTAACGTAGGCCGTAACCCTGCATAACCCACCATAGCAGCCAATACAGTATCAGCTTCTTCATGGGTAGCTATAGCCTGCAACCCCTCAGGGCCTGACAATATTTTAGTCTTCCCCCGATACCGGGAACGCAATCTCTGTGCTGCTTTTTCGTCACTAAGGGCCGCAACTAAGGGATTAAAGGCCTCTATTTGTGCCTCCATAAGCCTATCATTGCTATTTGCAGCCAAAGCAACTATTTTTAATTTATTTGGATTCGCAGCGACAACATCCAGCGTTTGTGTACCAATAGAGCCTGTTGAACCCAAAATAGAAATATTTTTCATATTGCACTCCCTCATAATCGTTCACTACAAACAATATCACAATAAGAAGTATTTTATATAATAATACGCTAATGGCACTACAAAAAGCAAACTGTCACAGCGATCCAATACTCCTCCATGTCCTGGAAAAAAGTTACCTGAATCCTTAACTGCAAAAGAACGTTTCATTAACGATTCTACCAAATCCCCCAAAGGAGCAAATAGGGCAATAATTAGACCCAATGTAACAACTTTAATAGTAGGTATTCCCAGCCATAGGGTTCCTGCAATTGTTACTACTACTACGCAGCCAATAGCGCCTGCCACTGCACCTTCTATACTTTTTTTAGGACTAACGGCAGGTAGCAAGGCGTGTTTACCAAAAGCACAACCGAAAATATAGGCAAAAGTATCGCTTGCCCACGTACCAAATAGCACCGTCCAAAAAAATGCCTCCCCTAAATCCATCATGCCTAAAGAACCTGCACTAACGCCCGGGCCTGTAATATTGCGTAAACGAATAAAATGAGAAAATAAAAGACCAATATAAAGCACTGCACACGAAGACAGTGCTACTTCAGGAGCCCAGTTGCCTCGCCTATGGTAGTACAAAGCCTCCAGCATAATACCCAAGATAGAAAAAGTCATAATAGGTATTTCTAAATTTTTGCTATCCAGCGCTGCCGCAATAATAAGAGATAAAACCGCCAAACAACTAGTCAAATAATACACTTTATAACCTTTAGTCAGCATCATCTGGCGAAATTCATACCAGCCCACAAAAGCCAATATTGCCACAGCTAAAGTAAAAAACAGGCCCCCTGCCCTTATTAAGAAAAATGCTATGGGTATTGCCACTATAGCCGTTAATGTTCTTTTAAACATTATTACACACCTGCTTATTTATTATTTAACCCACCATATCGGCGGTCACGTTTTTGAAAATCTCGTATAGCTTCTAGCAGCATTTCTTGAGTGAAAGCAGGCCAAAAAACTTCCGTAGTCCAGATTTCAGCGTAAGCAATCTGCCAGAGCATAAAATTGCTAATACGAAAATCTCCACCCGGTCTAATTAATAAATCAGGGGGTGGTAGTTGGCGAGAATACAAATTATCCTCAAAAATTTTATTATCTATGGCATCGGGAGCTAGCTCGTTATTCTTTACCTGCTCGGCAATATTTTTTACTGCCTGCAAAATCTCAGCCTGTCCCCCGTAATTAATTGCTAAATTGAGAATAATACCGTGATTATCCTTAGTTGCCTCAATAGCATGGTCCATTTTTTGGTTAACTATTGTTGGCAGACCAATGCGTGAGCCCATAAAGCGAACCTGTACATTGTTTTCATTAAATTCATCTATTTCATTAGTCAGATAACGACTAAGTAGTTCCATAATAAAGTTAACTTCTGTTATCGGTCTTTTCCAATTTTCCGTAGAAAAAACATATGCGCTTAAAACCTTAACGCCTAATTTATCAGCAAAACGCACAATTGTCTTTAATGTTTGTGCTCCGGCATTATGCCCAAACGTCCTTGGCATACCTTGAGCTTTAGCCCACCTACCATTGCCATCCATAATAATAGCAATGTGCTGTGGAACTTTTTCCAAATTAATATCTTTTATTTCAGCGATAGGAATATTTTTTAGAGAAGTATTCTGGCTAAAGAGATTTTTAAACATGAGTTTTATCCTTCCCCCTGCATAAAAATGTGCGCAACCCCAAGAATGAATACGGGATTGCGCAATCTTTTCACTCATCAAGGTTGTTTAATAGCACCTACTGGACAAACAGAAGCGCAAGCTCCACATTCAACACACTCAGCTTCAGTAATTTCATACTTCCCGTCGCTTTCTTTAATTGCTCCAACAGGACAAGTTCCTTCACAAGTACCACAACCAACACACTCATCACGATTAATTTTATAAGCCATGATTTACTACACCTCCTTTCGACATTTACATCCTACTGTTAAAACTACTTTATGGTCAAGCGTAACTACTTGCTTAACAACATAAGCATCCTCATCACGCCACATAAACTCATCATGTCTTTTTTGAGGAAAAGTTCTAATAACCTCATAGGGAATATTTAAAGCACACAAGCGCTCTATTGCTATACCCAGTGGAAAAGCTAAAACATTAGGAACTTCTTGTCTAACCATTAAACTTCCATGACTTCCTTTTCTTTATGAGCCAGAATATTATAAATTTCTTTAATAAATTTATCTGTCAACTTTTGAGAATTTTCTATAGCTTCCTTAGCTTCATCTTCTGTAATACTCTTTGCTTTTTCCATTTTCTTTACTGCATCGTTGAATTCGCGTCTTACATTACGAATTACAACTCTGGCATCTTCGCCTTTTTTATGCACGACTTTTACCAGTTCTTTACGACGATCCTCTGTTAATTGCGGTAAGTTAAGTCTAATGGATACACCATCACTATTAGGATTTAAACCCAAATCTGATTTCATAATAGCCTTTTCTATTTCTTTGACCATAGTTTTTTCCCAAGGCTGAATGACAATCATACGTGGTTCCGGCACAGAAACATTAGCGACCTGATTAACAGGAGTAGGTGTACCATAATATTCCACCATAACTCTCTCTAAAAGAGAAGGTGTAGCCCTGCCGGTACGAACACTTGTCAATTCGCTATGTAAAGCATCAATTGCTTTATTCATTTTTCCTTCAGTTTGAACCTTTAAACCTGATATTGTAGTCATTATTTAACGCCTCCTACCATTGTTCCAATTTTTTTACCTAAAGCTGCTTGTAGAATATTACCTTTTGTATCGATATTAAATACCACGATAGGTATATTATTATCCATACACAAACTAATGGCCGTAGAATCCATAACGCCCAAGTTTTTTTGAATAACTTCTATATAGTCTAGTTTATCATATTTTTTAGCATCGGGATTCTTGGCAGGATCACTATCATATACGCCATCTACACCCTTTTTTGCCATCAAGATAGCATCGGCTTCGATTTCAGCAGCACGCAAGGCCGCGGTTGTATCTGTAGAAAAATATGGGTTACCCGTACCAGCCGCAAATATAACTACTCTGCCTTTTTCAAGATGGCGAATTGCACGTCTACGAATATATGGTTCTGCAATTTGACGCATCTCAATAGCTGTTTGCACTCTAGTAGCAACGCCACGATTTTCTAGGGCATCTTGCAGGGCCAAGGAATTAATAATCGTGGCCAGCATGCCCATATAATCCGCAGTAGCACGATCCATTCCTTTAGAACTACCTGAAAGTCCACGCCAAATATTACCGCCACCGTTAACTACGGCAACGTCCAACCCACTCTCCAAAACTTCCTGAATCTGACCCGCAATGTCGTCTACTACTACCGGGTCAATCCCATATCCCTTTTTACCTGCTAAGGCCTCACCACTTAATTTTAAGACTACCCTGTTAAATTTTTTTTCTTTTGTCATTAGCATGACCTCCCGAAGCCTCTTATCTATACTTAGATTCTACAAACAACGTTTTTTTCCTCTATTATTATTGATTTTTTTGCTTACGGTCTACTTATAAAATAAGAGAACACCTAGGTGTTCTCTTATTGGTATTAATCATTTAACAAAGGACATTACTTCAGCAGCAAAATCTTCCTTTTTCTTCTCAATTCCTTCACCCAATTGGTATCTGGCAAAACGTCTTACGGAAATATTTTCACCAATTTTGGCAATGCTCTCCGTAACTAATTGAGAAATAGTCTTGTCCGGATCTTTGACAAAGGGTTGATCCAATAAACAAACTTCCTTGTAGTATTTTTCAATACGACCAGCAACCATTTTTTCGATAATTTTTTCAGGTTTGCCTTCATTACGAGCTTGTTCTGACAAAACTTCTTTTTCATGGTCCAGCTCAGTTGTAGGAACTTCATCCCTCGTCAAATAAGAAGGATTAGCTGCCGCAATGTGCATAGCAACATCCTTTACCAAAGTTTGAAATTGTTCTGTTTTTGCTACAAAGTCAGTTTCACAATTCACTTCAACTAAAACGCCAATGCGTCCGCCACCATGAATATAAGAGTAAACTAAACCTTCAGCAGCTACGCGACCTGCCTTTTTAGCAGCGGCAGCCAGCCCTTTTTCCCTAAGGAAATCAATTGCTTTATCAATATCGCCGTCCGTCTCAGTCAGTGCTTTTTTACAATCCATCATACCTGCACCGGTACGTTCGCGCAACTCTTTTACTAAACCAGCAGTAATTTGAGCCATTAAAAATCCTCCTTAAATATAGTAGTAATATTATTCAGCAACAGGAGTAGCTTCTTCCTTGCTTTCGCTTTCATCTTGTGCCCCTTGACGACCTTCCAAAACAGCATCAGCCATCTTGCCGGCTAACAATTTAACAGCACGGATAGCGTCATCGTTTGCAGGAATCAAATAATCAATTTCATCAGGATCACAGTTAGTATCAACAGTTGCCACAATAGGAATATGCAACTTGTGAGCTTCTAACACAGCAATATGTTCTTTGCGAGGGTCAACGATAAACAATGCCCCAGGTAATTTTTTCATATCTTTAATGCCGCCCAAGAATTTAGTCAATTTATTCATTTCATGACGTAAACCAAGGACTTCTTTTTTAGGCAACACTTCAAAAGTGCCGGCTTCTTCCATTTTTTCTAATTCGCGTAAACGAGAAATACGATCTTGAATGGTTTTAAAGTTTGTAAGCATACCGCCCAACCATCTCTCATTAACAAAGAACATGTTGCAACGAAGAGCTTCATCACGCATTGCTCCTTGAGCTTGTTTCTTTGTGCCAACGAATAAAATGTTTTCGCCGCGAGCAGCTACTTCACGAATGAAATTGTAGCACTCCTCAACCTTTTTCACTGTTTTTTGCAAATCAATGATGTAAATACCATTTCTTTCAGTAAAGATGTACGGAGCCATCTTAGGGTTCCAACGACGTGTTTGATGTCCGAAATGAACACCTGCTTCTAATAATTGTTTCATACTAATAACGCCCATTTTTATTTCCTCCTGTTTTTTCCTCCGCAGATTTCTTTTCGCCTAAACCGCACCATGGCGGACAGTAACGTAATACTCTGCGTGTGTTTTCTAACCGTCGATAATTATAGCACAATCGGCGGCTCTTTTACAAGGCTTTTTGTGGTTTTTGCAAATAACTTAACACAAAAACTAAGACTTTATGCTATTTCCCTACCTTCTTACCTAATTCATAAGCTAAATTAAGTTCTGCTCTCCCCGCAATATCTCCCTTATTTTCTACATCACTGACAGTAACAATTCCCTTATCTTCCCAGCCAAGATATCTTCCAATAGCCTTGTACATGGCAATACTCGGAATAAAAGCTTCAGCTGTATCCGCACAAACACTTAACAATACGCTGGAATTTATAGGAAATGTGTCCCGCACAGGATTATGCAGCCGATCTAATAATGCCTTTAACTGCGCAGAAATTCCATAGAAATAAACCGGAGACGCTAGTACAAGAATGTTCGTAGTGCGTAAAAGTTCATACACTTCATCCATATCATCTTCCAATATGCACTTACCGGTTTTAAAACACGCCTGACAGTCTATACACGGCAATATCTTTTTCCCTTGCAAAACATATTTCGTTATTTTATTACCTTCTTCAACAGCCCCTTTAATAAAAACATCAGCCAATAATTATGTATTACCATTATGCCTAGGACTGCCAACTAAAACCAAAATATTTTTTGTCATAAATCTTATCCACCTTAATTCTTGTCACTTTGTTTAAACTACCTATAGGTTAATATTCTCAACTATTTAACATATACCCAGAGATTTTGCATAAATAAAATAACAATCAATTATTTTTGTCGTCTTTATCCGTTTTTTTAACATTACGCAAAGCAATGCTCTGAATAACCTCTTCCAACGTTCCCTTTTTCACATCTTGCCAATCAGCACCGTCTAATAATGTTATACGGTTATCATCTCTATCATAGTCAGTAACTTCTATTATTCGCACCTTAGATTTAGCAATCAGCAACTGACATGATAACACCGTATAATTTACATCGTTATCATCATTATAAGAATATGGGTTCTTAGTTGCAAGAAAAGTTTTGCGTTGTTCTATACCTGCTGCATTCCAAACCTGTTTTATGCGAACATCTATTGTCGTTGGTTTATTTTTGGGCCAAGGAACAATGGCGTTTTCATCCCCATAAATTTTGCTATCACCATACACTCCGTAGTAATGCCATTGTGGTTTTGGTATAGCCATATGGTTTGGTCGTGGTTTATCCGACGTATATTTATTTTGAGCATAACCAAGAGCCCGAGTAACTTCGTCAGTACGTTTCCATCCGCTAACAACAGGTTTAAGCTCATGTTTAACTTCGTTACCATTAACATCATAAAAATACTGTTCTAATATTATGTTTTTAAGTGGTACCTCTGTCATATCCGCCTTTTTTTTAAACAAAATTGTCTTTATCTTATTACGTGGTTGTTTTTCATCGAAAACCCAAACATTCCAATAGGTAATTATTTTATTAGCTTTAACCACCGAATCAGCATCCATATATTCTGTGCATGATCCTAACATAGTTCCTTCGTGTCGTTGCAAATAAATCCAGTTAGCTGCTGAAGTTTCCTTCATAGGTATAAATATAACAACTACTATAGCCGCCACTTTCAATACCAAAGAAATAATGTTACCGAAAAACATTTGTCGTCCACAATCTTGCATGCTAAATCGCCTCCAGCTTATTTTGGGATTATTTCATTGACGAAATAATGAATCTACTTTGCTGCGCATATCTTTATTGGTACTTCGCTATGCAGCCTAATTATCCTGCAATATTAATTGTGTTTATTTCTTAAAAATAAATTTCCAACTGTGCTAAGGCTGACTAAACTGATATATAGTCAAACAAAAACTAATATAGTTAATTTCCAAATTACAGCAGAGAGCAAAATAGTCGAATAATATCCATAATTGTTTTGAATTATATTGTATATAATAATATAATATCTGTTGAATAG
>JAAYAE010000398.1 GCA_012719555.1 Acholeplasmataceae bacterium
ATCGTATTATTAAAATTAGAAGGAGCAGATAATAAGGGGCAAATTTTGCAGGCTAATAGTCCAAATGGATTGCTTTTTGGTACAGTGTGCCACCCGGGTATGAAAGTAATTACCATATCCAGTAAGGTTGGCAGCCTTTACGTCCATACCGTATATAATATAGATCGCTCAATGCCAATATATATTTTTTTGAGTATTTTTTTAGTATTGCTTTGCTTAGTTGGTGGTCCAAAAGGGGTTAAGTCAGCTATTGCCTTAATCTTTAGTTTCATTTGCTTTATCTTTCTGTTTTTTCCTATGATTTTACGCGGTACAGCACCTGTTATAGCGGCTATAATTACATCGACACTAGTTTTAACGACAACCATATGTCTCATTAATGGTTTTACAATAAAGGCTTTAGCGGCTATTTTAGCTACAGTTGGAGGCATTCTTATATCCGCCTTCAGTGCTCTTGCTTTCGGACATTTTACTGTATTATCTGGGTATAATGTGTCAAATATTGAGGCACTTATGTTCGTTGGGCAAAATACACTTATTGATGTTGGACAAATACTTTTTGCCGGAATATTATTTGCGTGCCTGGGCGCGATCATGGATATTGCTATGGATGTTTCATCAGCTGTTCACGAACTGCACATTAACAATAGCCAAATGGCAGCAAAAGAATTATTTCATTGTGGCATGAATGTGGGACGTGACGTTATGGGAACTATGTCTGCCACTTTGATATTAGCCTTTTTTGGTGGTTCCTTAGGCATCTGGGTGATGGACTATGTATACGACCTTCCATATTTGCAGCTTATTAATTCTAATTCTATAGGGATAGAAATTATGCAAAGTGTTGCCGGAAGTTTTGGCATTATTCTCACGGTTCCACTATCGGCGGCATTTTCAGCGTGGCTGCCTTTTTACTTTAATAAGGGTAAATCATTTTAGAAAAGTCGCTGGAAGTTTTAGTAATAATTTGACGTTGTAAATTGCATATTTCTTTATAGCATATAACATGTGATTGTTATATAATTTTAGGTGTATAGAGGGTGGAATGTCGCCCCGCTTTTAACAAGGAGAAAGACATGATACGCAAACGCATAATTCTAATGACGCAAGGTCTTCTACTCTTAGTATTTTTAGCAGTCGGTTCCTATATATTGAGTATGTTTTATGAATATGCCAATACTACTTTTAAAGAGAATTCTATTTGGCGGGCTCGTTATGCTCAAAGCCTTGTGTTGGCACAATTACCGGTTAATCCCACAGAGAGTCAGGCAGAAGAAATAGTACATAATTTGGGTGCTGAATTAAATCTTGATTTGGCGCTGCTTAGAAATATGCCTGCAAAGTCGGTGCAAGATATTCGCAAAGAAGATGCACTGCAAGTATCTTCCAAGATTGTAAATGATAATACCAAGGGCAAAAATATTGTGGTAGAGTTGCCCTTGCCAAATACTTTTGGGCTGCGCACAGAAGTTTCCATGCAACCTGTGGAGGAAGAATACAGCAGGATGCGTACAAGCATTATCCTATTCTTTCTTGTACTTATGCTGCTTGGTGCATTTTTGGTAGGTAAGCTTGTTGCAAAATTTACCGCACCGTTAGAGGAGTTAAGTAACGCAGTAGAAAAAATGGGTCAGGGAGATTTAGCTTTAAGGCTGGAAAGCAAAGACAATGATGAATATGGTGTTATAGCCTATGCTTTTAATAATCTTTCAGAGCGATTAACAGATCAAATCTTAGAGGTAGAGAGGGAAAGACGCAAGCTGGAACTTATTTTGGACAATATGGATAATGCTGTGGCTATTATTAAAGCCGATGGTAGTATTGTAGATTGTAATAAGCATTTTTCCGAAGTTTTTGGCAAGAAGGTAGTTTTGTCCAAATCGACACTGGCAGAGGCAGTAGTAAGCAACGGTTTGACAGATTTTATGCGACGGTGTCTGGCCGGTGATAAACCTATGGAGATTAATTTTACAACCATGTTGGCGGGAAATAAAAAAGTATTTCAGGTCTTTGGCGCACCACTTACGGAAGCTTTCCAAAGTGTACCTACTAGCGTGTTAACTGTATTTCATGATATAACGGCATTACAGGCTATCTATGAAAAACAAGCAGACTTTGTTTCTAATGCCTCTCATGAATTAGCAACGCCGCTTACGACCATACGTGGTTTCTCAGAAACCTTGTTAGATGAGGAGACTGGGAAAGATGGTACATTGCGGGATAAATTTTTACATATAATTTTAGATGAATGCAGTAGAATGCAAGCTTTGATAAAAGATTTATTACAAATGGCTAAGTTAGATTCTGTTGAATACAGGCAAAGTATAGAGATAGAGACTTTTTCTGTAGCAGGGACTTTGGAAAATGTCTACGAAAAATTGTTGCCTCAGGCAAAGAAACGTGATTTGCATTTGCATGTGCAATATTTGGCAGAACCGGTGCTTATTTCAGCTAATAAGGATTGGTTGCAGCAAATATTAGTAAATTTGACGGAAAATGCTTTGAAATATACGCCTGAGGATGGGGATATTGAACTGTCCTATGCTTGCGATGACAGATTTGCAGTTTTTACAGTGCACAATACAGGTGAGGGAATTAATGAAGAAGAGAACAAGAAGATTTTTGAACGTTTTTATAGAGTCGAGAAGGCCCGAACAAGAAGAGCTGGCGGAACTGGTTTGGGTTTATCCATTGTTAAGTTCATTGTAGAGATGTTTGGTGGAACAATTAGAGTTGTAAGCAAGCCTGGACAGGGTGTAAGCTTTATTTTTACCATACCTATGGCAAATGGTGAAACTCTTTTACGCTAAGAAAATTAAATTTATATAAAAAAGTAGGTTACTAACAACTAAGTTAGTAACCTACTTTAAATTTACAATATTTTATTTCCCGGTCAAGCGTTTAATTATTTCTTTGTAAGCGTCTTCTACGCCGCCTAAGTCTCTACGGAAACGGTCTTTATCTAGTTTTTCAT
>JAAYAE010000399.1 GCA_012719555.1 Acholeplasmataceae bacterium
GTAAAATATTTGGTGTTAATCTACAAATCCCGGCGTAGATAGGTAGCGATCACCGGTATCAGGAAGCAATACCACAATGTTTTTATCGACATTTTCAGGACGGTTGGCTAATTCAGTTGCGGCATATACGGCGGCCCCACTAGAAATACCAACCAATAGGCCTTCTTTTTTGGCTAACGCTTTAACAGTGGAAAAAGCATCTTCGTTTTTGATTTGTAAAATTTCATCGTAAACACTAGTGTCAAGTACCTTAGGAATGAAACCCGCACCAATTCCTTGAATTTTATGAGGTCCGCTTGTACCACCGGAAAGAACGGGGGAGGAGGCTGGCTCCACAGCAACGATTTTCACATTAGGATTTTTGGATTTCAAGAAGTTGCCAACCCCGGTTAAAGTACCTCCGGTGCCAACACCGGCTACAAAAATATCAACGTTGCCATCAGTGTCTGCCCAAATTTCAGGTCCGGTGGTTTCAAAATGTGCTTTAGGATTAGCCGCATTAACAAATTGTCCTGGGATGAAAGAATTTGGTATTTCTTTTGCCAATTCCTCTGCTTTAGCAATTGCGCCTTTCATGCCTTGCGCTCCGTCGGTAAGAACTACTTCAGCACCATAGGCTTTAAGTAGATTGCGACGCTCTACACTCATAGTTTCCGGCATGGTCAAAATTGCGCGATAACCTTTTGCTGCTGCGACAGAAGCAAGTCCAATACCAGTGTTGCCGCTTGTGGGTTCAATAATGGTGGAGCCCGGTTTCAGAAGCCCTTTGGCTTCCGCATCTTCAATAAGGGCTTTGCCAATTCTATCTTTTACACTGCCGGCAGGATTGAAATATTCTAATTTTGCAATAATGTTAGACTTAGGGGCATATTCTTTGTTGAAATTAGTGAGAAGAAGTAATGGTGTTTTACCAATTAATTCAATTAAACTATTTGCTATTTTTTTCATTTTAAATTCCTCATTTCGCTTATATTTTATTGATACTATGGGCTTACTAACGATATTCAACATCGCTTGCCGGATAGATTTCTTTTCATAATAATCACCTTTTACCGTATTCATATAGTAGTACTATGGATTAGCTTTAACTAATTGTACTATCTAAAAAAAATACTGTCAAGCTTTTTTTGCTTGACAGTATTTTTAAATATTGTAATCCAAGACGGTTTTTTCTTTTTGTCTGGTAACTAAATCTGCTAAGGTTATGTTGTCTACAACATTATCAATAGCATCTTGCAGTTGCTGCCAAATTTCTAAGGTTACACAGTCACTAGCACGGAGACAAGGGGTATTGTTTGAATCTAAGCAGGGAACAGGAGCTAAACTACCCTCCATGGTACGGAGAATTTCACCAACAGTATATTCCTCGGGAGTTTTTGCTAACATATAGCCTCCTTGAGCACCTCTGGCACTTTTCACAAAACCGGCTTTACTGAGTTGAGTTATAATTTGTTCTAAATATTTTTCTGAAATTTCTTGCCTTTTGGCAATATTTTTGATAGTAATATAAGCTCCTGTGTAATTAAATGCTAAGTCTAGCATTAAGCGTAGGGCATAGCGGCCTTTAGTTGAAATTTTCATAATATCACCTTCTTTTTATTTGAGTTGTTAAATAATTATATCATACTAATCATCTATAC
>JAAYAE010000400.1 GCA_012719555.1 Acholeplasmataceae bacterium
CAAAATTTATTATTATTCCCACCTTTTCCAAAAGTTATTCCTATATAATTTGTTTTTTAATAATATAGGACGATTTTCCAAACATATGTGTTGTGTTAGCTTTTTTAGTAAACCAGTCGGAAGGAAAAATAGGTAAAGCGTCTGACTAGTTTATTGTTTTTATGGCAGTTTTATTTGAGTTATAGAGACGGTCTTGTTAGCCAAGTATTGCATTTACATGTAATGGAGAACATAAAAAAAGCCCCTGACGCTTAAGATTTTCCCTTGTGCCGGAGGCTTTTGGTTTGTTCTTCCTTCTATTAATAATGACCCTTTATGGTGCATCTTTTGATTGTATGCATTGAGAATTAATTGCTAGGGTGAAGCATCCGCCCCCTCTGCATTAAGAGTGGGCAGGGCCAATATAATCATAACTAATATGAGCATAATACTTATTGCTTTTTGGGTTTTCCGTGACTTATTAATCATTTCAAATCACCTTTTCCCGTTTCTAATCTATCTCTAACTTAAGCACGTCCGATTTAAACGGCTTTTCTTCATGTCCTGTATAGTACAGCAATACCGTTTCTACCTTATCTGCATCATCCGAACTTAACATATACATAAGCGTTACCTTGCCGGAATCCTTTAAAGTGCCTATACCCATTTTTGATACGGGCATATTAGGATAGTTCTCCAACGCCTTTTTATTCATGGGGTCGTTGAGTTGATTGCCTGCTATATACAATGCGGTCTTTTTTGCAATCTTTTCATTGTTCTTATCAAGGAAAACTGCTTCATAGCTTGATGTTACTCTTTCGTCTAATATTTCACCTTCTACTAAGAACAGATCAACAGGTCTTCCCATGCCCCAATAAAAAGCATTAGTACCTTTTATGAAGGTATCTTCATATGCGTCAAACCTGTAGCTTTCCAGTTTCAGCCCTTCATACTCCAAAGGCAGATACTCGTCTTTGACCTCTATAATGTCTTTTGGCTGGTATGCACCATCCCCAATCATATTTTCGAACGCTATAACATCTTCAAGGTCATCCATACCTTCTTCTTCAAAGGATTTGGCAGGTAATTTGTCTGCATCCACAAGCCCGTCCTTGTTCTTGTACTGTTCCATTCCTTCGTCAATACTGGTTAAGTAATCAAGCGCATTAATAACCATAGTGCTTGCTTCCGCTCTGGTGGCTTCGCCGTAAGGCTTAAAGGTAAGGTCGGGGTACCCGTTTATTATCCCGTTATCACTGGCTATAATGATATAACCCCTATCAGCCGTTGGGATATCCGCATTATCAACAAACTTTGTATTATTCCCCGCCATGTCTTTAGCCTGTTCGCCTAAGCCTACCGCCCGAACTATCATCTCTACCCTTTGCCAGGAAGAAAGAAACGGAAGCAGTAGAGATACGGCCTTTAAGCGTATACGATGCTCTGGTTGGGGTGGTATCCAATGGTTGAACTGGAACACGCCCGCAGCCTCCTTTCCGAGCTTGGACTGGATACAGCTTCCGAGCTCTTGGATGCAAAGCTTGAAGATGCAATGTATAAAGATGCTACTTACCTGTCGTTCTTGAGTGAGCTCTTGGGCGCTGAGATGCAGGAGAAAAAGCGGCGCAGTGAGGAAACAAGGATTAAGCTGTCACGGCTGCCGCATAGAAAGACGCTGGAAGAGTTTGATTTTGGCTTCCAGCCCAGCATAGATACAAGGCAAATTAAGGAGTTATCAACTCTAGCCTTTGTGGCAAGGGATGAGAACGTAATTTTTTT
Organism: Acholeplasmataceae bacterium; assembly: GCA_012719555.1. Taxonomy (GTDB): domain Bacteria; phylum Bacillota; class Negativicutes; order Acidaminococcales; family Acidaminococcaceae; genus JAAYAE01. The sequence continues at coordinate 1,759 of JAAYAE010000400.1, forward strand.
GGGTCCTCCCGGTGTCGGCAAGACTCATCTTGCGGTAGGCCTTGCGATGCAAGCCTTAAGGTCTGGTATGACGGTATATTACGCCAACCTGGCACATCTCATGGCAGACCTAAAAAAGGCAGCGCAGCAAGGCAAACTGGAGCGCAGATGGCGTGTATATACCCGGCCTGATATACTGATTATCGATGAAGTAGGGTATATGCAGCTGGACCGTACATCAGCGGAGCTGCTCTTTAGAGTTATATGCTCAAGGTATGAAAACGGCAGCATAATACTTACCAGCAATAAATATTTCAGTGATTGGGGCGAGCTTATGAACGATACAGTAATAGCCACAGCAATATTGGACAGGCTGATGCATCATGCCCATATCATAAACATAAGGGGTGAGAGCTATAGGCTAAAAGACAGGCTAAAAGGCGGCGTCAGAGTTGTACCCCCGGCTGCTATCCCAGTATTGGATAATCCGGCACAAGGGAAAACCGGCCATCAAAAACCCGGCGATTAGTGACCGGCGATTGGGTCAGTTTTTAACCGGCGATTCGGTCAAAAATAGTCCGGCGTTGACACTGCTAGTATATAACAAGATGAGGCCGGCAAAACATCCTTTGTAAATGAAAAGGGTTTTTTTGTGTTTTATAGAAAGAGTCAGTTAATCAAGCATAATTACAAAGGAATGATGATAATGGTATATGTTCTGCTTGACACCAATATTCTCATATATGACCCATATGTCGTAAAGAAGTTAGTAAGAAGGAACTATTATGTGGTTATTCCGATGATGGTGATTGATGAACTGGACAAACTCAAAATGAGGAATGATCTAAAACAGAATATAACCAAGACCGGACAGGTTATTGAAGAGATAATAAACGAAAAGAATAAATACTTGAACCTGACAACTAATCTTGAGGAGGTTCCGGGGCTCCAATTTAACAAACCGGACAACTATATCCTCGCTGCAGCATATCATTTGAAGAAGCAGCAAAAGAATGTAATATTTATAACAAACGATAGGTTCCTAAGGCTAAAATCAGAGGCATTGGGGATTAAGATGATCTCCAGCTATGACCAACTAGAAAAAGCCGTTAAAGAATTGGAAGAAAAAAAGCCCATTCCTTCAAAGCCTGCAGAAAACATACGCATTGAGAAAAAGAAGGAAGAAAAGCCTGGAACGGATGATGGGAAACCTGACTCAGACAGGAAAAGCGTAGAAAAGTTCTACAACAAAGGCTTTCTCACACTGGAGCAAAAGCGCAGAATATTCAAGTCCTTCCCCGAACTCACAGAAGAGATTGATAAATATGGTAGGGTTAGCTATAAGTATTATGGAAGTAAAATAACAAAAAAGACATTAGCTCATCAGTTGACCCATACCGGAAACGGGTACGTCTATGGAGCATATCTTCCTGAATACAAAGATGAATTGGATCCCAGGGGCTGGATAAACATTAAAGAATATGGAGAAAAGGACCTGCGGGAGTTAATATGCAAGGTGATTGAGTCCTATAAATGAATTACTGAAATTGTGTAGAAGTACTAGTCGGTAATAGCGGGAAATGGGGTGGGCGTATGATTTATTCAAAGGCAAAACTTGCAGAAGAGCTTAAGAGTTGCGAGTTATGCAAGGATAAATATGGATTAGCTCCTTTCTTTTTTCCTATGGATAACCAGGAAGTAATGTTGATTACCGCATGCCCATCCTTCCAGGCTGTATATAAGCCATTAACCTCAGTAAGATTTTTCAGGACGCTTTGTATTGCTTTGTTTGGAGAACACGGAATATCAGAAGAAGCTATAGTGCAGTTTCATATTGTGGGCAATATATACTGGACGCATTATCATAAATGCTATTATGAGGATTTTTTCAAGGATAGGCAGTACAAAAAGCTCCCGGATACCTGCTATAAGCGTTATATAAGTGAGGAAATCCGTCTTTTGTCTCCTAAGTTGATAATTGTACTGGGGAAAACCACTGTACAAAAGATGCTAAAATATACATTAAAAAAAGATGAATTAGTATCTTTCGATAAAGATGGAGCAAAATATGTTTTTACTGATTTTCCTGACACTGGCGAAGAGGAAAGGTTTGAGCAAGTTCGAGACTGTCTGAAGCAGTATATTACCTTCAATGGAAATAAGCCCCATAATATATACATTCCGCGAACAGTTGATGCCAGAGCACCAAAACATACAGTTCACCTTGATTTCGAGTTGGAAGCAGTAATAAAATATGCGAAAAGCTTGGGGGCAGAAAATAAGGGGAATAGAAGCACTGTTGACGCTATTAAAACGTCTGATCAGTTGTGGTATGAGCAAATAATAGTACCGAATTTAAAGAGGTATTCCATTATTACTTTTAGCTATCTGTTTATAGAGAATCAGATTAAGACATTTTTATTTGATGTCTTCTCGGAACATAACAATTCAACGGGGAATACTTGGCGTATTATTGAACGATTTAGGACAAGTAATGAGAGAAATCGTTTGACTGACACTGCAATTGGGATTAAGGATGTAATCGAGAGCATCGAAAATGGATGGCGTAAACTCCTCAGAGATTATCTGAGGTTTATGATTGAAGAATCTCCTTTTTCTTATCTCTCATCAAAACGGGAGTTGATTAGAGAGTACGATAGCCTTTTTCAAAAAAACGATAACTTGAGAAAAATAAGAAATATCATAGTTCATCAAAATGGTTTTATCCATCAAGGCGGAATAAAGACGGGCAAGCGGGGAGATTTCCAAAACTTTAAGCCTCTAACATCAAAATTTGATGGTATAAAGATATTCGTGAACATGGTCTATGTTACCGAAAAAGGCTGTGATGAAGTTATTGATTTGGTAAAAAACCTGGTTGATTTTATCAAAAGAATTGAAAAACAGGCTGTGTGATCTTGATGGATATTGTTAACTTATCTGAAAGAGACAGAAATCTGATTAAGAAGAGGAGATGTTCTTATGGATGACAAGATTAAAGAGCTATCTCTTACTTTTGCACAGTATAAAACCCATCCGATTAGCAAGTTTATTGATGACAGTCCATTAAGAAAGTTTCAGGAATTGTATCCCTCTAATCATTATTCTATTGAAATCGAGAAATTTTTAGCTTATCACAATTACTCCCCTATAAGAAGAGGAGCGGATTTGCCATGGTGGGGGAAAAAGTATTTCAGTGTCGAACCAGGTTTTAGAGTTATGATTATAACAAGAGATTCACTATCAGAAGATGCTGGAAGCGTTGTTTTATATTCACACCTCTTTCCGGTAATCCGGTCTCAAAATGAATACATGTCCTTCACAAATAGTTTAAATAGCAAACAGTCGTTTTCCTTCAACAGTTGGAATACGTTTCGAACACAGTTTATCCAGTGGGGTTTAAATTTGGATTATTTATATGTTACTGATGCGGCAAAGGTTTATAAAATGGATAATAATACTTCCTTTGATAAAGAGGCTAGCAGGCGTTTGTTAAAGCAAGAAATTGAAATATGTAATCCTGACCTTATTATTATGCTGGGTTCATCTTCATTTGACCTACTTACAAAGGGGCTAAAATTTGGAGAGGTAGTAGAAAGCGGCCGGACAATCAGTGTCCAAGGCATAAGGTGTGTAGTATGCCCTTTTATGTCAGGGCAAGGGATTACACAAAAAAGGTTTAAAGAAAAGCTGGCTAAAGCAACAGAAACTATAAACAGTGTTTTATACAAACAATAAGATTGCCGAAATGATATTAAAGCAAGAACTTAGAGTATAATTTTAGTTGGCAAAACGATAAAAAAACAGGAAGAAGGTAAAAACCCTCTTCCCTGCATGCAA
>JAAYAE010000401.1 GCA_012719555.1 Acholeplasmataceae bacterium
CCTTAATCTGGCTAGGCATCATAAAAATATGTGCATCGTCTTGTGTAAAACAACGAACACGGAATAAGCCATGTAGAGCTCCGGAAAGCTCATGCCTATGTACCAAACCTAATTCGCCACAACGAATAGGCAATTCCCGATAAGAATGAGGCTTATTAGCATAGACCAACATGCCACCCGGGCAATTCATTGGTTTTATTGCATAGTCCAACTCATCTATTTTGGTAAAATACATATTTTCCTTGTAATGGTCCCAGTGACCTGAAGTCTCCCACAGCTGTCTGGACAAAATCATCGGTGTTTGAATTTCCGTATAGCCATAACGTCTATGGACTTCCCGCCAATACTCAATTAACTGATTGCGAATAATCATACCGTTAGGCAAGAAGAAAGGAAAGCCTGGGCCCTCATCAGCCAGCATGAAAATTTCCAGTTCTTTACCCAACTTACGATGATCCCGCTTGACAGCCTCTTCCATCATATGTATATAAGCATCCAGTTCTTCTTTAGTAGCAAAAGCCGTACCATAAATACGCTGTAACATTTTATTTTTTTCGTTGCCACGCCAATATGCCCCAGCTATACTTTGTAATTTGAAGGCCTTAACTTTACCGGTACTTGGGCAATGTGGTCCTGCACACAAATCCGTGAAATCCCCTTGTGTGTAAAGACTTATAACAGCATCTTTAGGCAAATCATTGATTAATTCAACTTTATACGGTTCCTCCATGGCTGCGAATTTTGCCAGTGCGTCTTCTCTTGGCAATTCGCTGCGAGTAAGCGGTATATTGGCTTTAATAATTTTAGCCATTTCTTTTTCAAGAGCAACCAAATCCTCAGGCGTAAAAATATGCTCGCTGTCTAAATCGTAATAAAACCCTTTATCAATAGCGGGTCCGATGGCAAATTTAGTACCGGGGAATAAATGTTGTATAGCTTGCGCCATAATATGTGAAGCAGTATGACGAATAGCGTGCAATCCTTCAGGAGTGTCCGGTGTTACAAAATCCACCCGGGCATCTTTATTTAATGTATCAGTTAAATCTCTGTTTACACCATCTACCACAGCTAATAATGCACTCTTGCCAAGTTTTTGGTTCAAACTTTTAGCAACCTGCAATAAAGTTACACCAGCTTCAAATTCTTTTTTTGATCCGTCTTTTAATTCTACATTAATCATTTTCTTCTTCCTCCTTGTATTTCATGAAACCTTTGGATAATAAAAAAACACTTCAATCCTCTACATAAACGTAGGGACGAAATGTTATACTTCCGTGGTTCCACCCAAATTGACTAAATTAATAATCCTCTTTAGCACCTTTAACGCAGGTCATACGGCCTTTCCTACTGCTATTTCGGAAGGTTGTTTGAAGGTGGTTATATATCTCTTTAACCTGTCGCTCTCAGCCATGGCGACATTTTCTGTAGATAATTATCTAATATCATTTCCTTCGCATTACATGTCTCTATTTTCTATTACGTATCATTATAGCACACCGATTTTTTGTGTCAAGGAAAAATTCCCCACAATAGGCCACCTTGTCCTCAGTAAATTGTCAATATCAGAACCAATAGGATTTATATTAATCTAAAAACCCCTTCCACTGAGGCAAATCCACTAAAGTTATAAATAAATAACCGCTGTTTTTTTTGAAATTAATTTATAAACGTAGTATAATTATTAGGTCTAATTAAGGAGGCAAATCTGCTGTGTATATGCAAATAAAGCATCTATTAACCTTGCTAGCTATAGTGATATCCACTTTTACCTATGCCCATCCAGCCCATGCTGATGCGAAGATTATTTATATTCCTTTGGACAATAGGCCTGTATGTCTAGATTACGTTCAGGATACTGCCCAAAAAGCCGGTTACAACCTAGCTGTTCCTCCTGTTAAACTCCTGTCTAACCATAAGGATGGCGGAAATATGGAAGGCTTGTGGAAATGGTTAGAAGCTGAAGCTCCTACAGCCAGGGCTGCTGTTCTTGCTACCGACAGTCTTAATTATGGTGGTCTTGTAGCATCTCGCAAACACGAATACAGCTTTCGCTTTCTTGCTGAAAAAACAGTTCTTTTGCAATCCTTAAACGCCATTAATCCTTACATGAAAATATTTGCTTTTTCTACTATCATGCGTACCCCAAGACAAAGTGCCGGTAATGTGGAGCCCAATTATTATGATTACTTTGGTCCCAGCATTTTTCGTCTTTCCCAATTAGAAGATAAAGAAGATAATAAAAGTCTTACCGTTAATGAACTGCAAGAAAAATACGATTTACTAAGAAAGATTCCTAGTTACTTATTGCTAGACTGGAATGACCGTCGTGAAAAAAATCTTAGAACCAATGAACAACTTATCGACATGGCTCATGATAATGTTTTTGAATTTCTTGCAATTGGCAAAGATGACTGTGCCCCCTTATCACGTACACATATGGAAAGCCGTCATTTAGCAAAGTCTGCTGCTGCCAATAAACTTTCCAGCAAGAAGTTTCAGATTGTCCCTGGAGTTGATCAGTTAGGTATGTTGTTGGTAACACGTGCAATTAATGAACTAAAAGGTAGCACGCCCAAGATTTATGTAGAATATGCTCCCGGTAAAGGAGGCTCTACTATTCCTCTGTATTCCGACGAAAGCGTCCATGATTCTATCGCCCACCAAATAATCGTCCTAGGTGCTAAAGAAACCTCTAACAAAGAAAAAGCGGATTTGATTTTGGCTGTTAATACTCCCTTTAACGGTGTTTTTCAGGATTCTACTTCCAATGAGAATGCGCCCTATGGCTCTGAAGCCAATAAAAAATTTGCTAAAGAGTTATCAGCTTTAACCAAAGTACATCCAGTAGCTCTTGCAGATATTTCTTACGCCAACGGGTCTGACAATGGTTTTATGCTGGAATTGGAAAATCGCAACTTATTACCTAGTTTTGCAGCTTACTCAGGCTGGAACACTGCTGATAACAGTATTGGGTTTGCCTTGGCTCAGGGTGTATTAGCTAAAAACATGTCACAACAAGACAAAGAAAACTTACTGAAAATTCGCTACTTAGATGACTGGATTTACCAGTCTAATATTCGTTATAGATTAGCCTTAGAAATTGAAAGGCAAGATTTTAAACTTAAATATGACCTTGGTAAATATTACAACAAAATCTTGGGAGCAACAAATAAATATTTTACTAAATACACTAGTCAGGAACCTTTCCTCAAAGGAACAAATTATACAGTAGAATTTCCTTGGAATAGATTGTTTGAAATTGATGTTAAAATCAGCACCACCCGTCTAACGGGTGGTTTGCTCTGAGGCTATAAGCCTCTAATGCCGGCTAGCGTCTAAAGGCGCTAGCTTTCACTTTGTTCAAGCTACTACTTTAGCTGCCTCCAAGGAGGCTATTGTTTACGCGCTACCCCTTAAAGGGGTCCTCGTATTCTTTGACACTTAGCTTATCTGCCATAATGTCCTGTTTTTCTTGCTCTCGAATATATTTTGCTATCGTTGCTTCGTTAAG
>JAAYAE010000042.1 GCA_012719555.1 Acholeplasmataceae bacterium
TATGATAACATATTAGTAAATGGTAGGCAAGAGCAAGGGCTTGCATATAAAAAGGTGCTATGTTATAATTTACTGGTTCTAAGAATGTAGTAATAAGTAAAGTGAGGTGCCTAGAATGAAAGACGGAATTCATCCAAACTATGGCGAATGCAAGGTAACTTGTGCTTGCGGTAATACATTTATGACTGGTTCTGTAAGCAAGGAATTGCGCGTTGACGTTTGCTCTAAATGTCACCCGTTCTTTACCGGTCAACAACGCAATGCATCAGCCCGTGGGCGTATCGAAAAATTCAACAAACGTTATAAAAAAGAAGCAGAAACAACCGAAAAATAATACTTCGATAGCAGAGCGGATGCTCTGCTATGTTTGTATACAGGAGAAAATATGAAAAATAAACCTAATGTTGGAGGCCAAGCCGTAATAGAAGGCGTAATGATGCGTGGTCCGGGTAAACTCGCAATAGCAGTCCGCCAGCCTAATGGAGAAATCCTCGTTGATATAAGGCCAACCGGTACAATTGCAGATAAATATCCCTTACTTAAAAAACCTCTATTGCGCGGCGTAGTGGCTCTATGTGAGTCGCTGGTCTATGGAATGAAGGCCCTTTCTTTTTCTGCACAAGCGTCAGGAGAAGATGAAGAAAAATTAGATGGCAAAGAAATGGCCATGACTATAGTGTTTTCAGTACTTCTAGCAGTGATTTTATTCATCGTTATTCCTACTTGGACTATGAAGTTTTTGCATGCATGGACAGAAAATCCCATAGCTTTGAATTTATCTGAAGGGATATTGCGCATGGCAATCTTCTTAGCCTATATTGGAGGAATATCTATGATGGAAGATATTCAAAGAGTTTTCCAATATCATGGAGCTGAACATAAAACTATTTATACCTATGAAGCAGGGTTGCCTCTAGAAGTTGCTAATGTACGAGGGTTTTCTACTTTGCATCCTCGTTGTGGCACAAACTTTTTAATGATAGTAATGATTATTAGTATGTTTGTTTTTACATTTTTGGGCTGGCCGAATTTAATGCTGCGAATAGCATCGCGTATTGTTTTGATGCCGGTAATCGCTGGCGTTAGTTATGAAATAATTCGTTATGCCGGGAAGAATATAGATAAAGCATGGGTAAAAACGGCTATTTGGCCGGGGCTGTGTTTGCAAAGATTAACAACTAGACAACCGGATGATGCACAAATAGAAGTTGCCATTGCAGCTTTGAAAGCTGTATTACCGGAAGAAAAAAGTTCGGAAGAATTGGTGAATGAAGATGTTAGACAAGTTACAGGCAGTTGAAGACAGATATTTAGACCTTGAGGCCAAGATAAGCGATCCTGAAGTTATTGCGAATCAACCCGAGTGGCAAAAGGCAACTAGGGCTCATGCTAAATTGTCCGAAGTAGTTGGTGTGTTCCGCGAGTATAAAAAACTTAGGCAGGATATGAGCGACGCTGAAGAAATGAGCAAAGATATTGAGGACGCTGAGCTTGCAGCAATGGCCCAAGCAGAAATAAAAAAATTAAAGCCCCAAATAGAGGACTACGAAAATCGCTTAACAGTTTTGCTTTTACCAAGTGAACCTAATGATGATAAAAACGTCATTGTGGAAATACGTGGTGGTGCAGGTGGCGATGAAGCGGCTCTTTTTGCAGGGGATTTATTTCGCATGTATACCCGCTATGCGGATACTTTGGGCTGGCATTGTGAAATATTGGATTCTAGTGCTACCGGGTTAGGCGGGTTTAAAGAAGTAGTGTTTCAGATTACAGGCAATGGTGTTTATAGCCGCATGAAGTTTGAAAGCGGCGTTCATAGAGTACAACGAGTGCCTGATACCGAGTCTCAGGGACGGGTGCATACGTCTACGGTTACAGTGGCTGTAATGCCTGAAGCCGAGGAAGTAGACATTGAGATTAATCCTGCTGACTTACGTATAGATACCTTTCGAGCAGGTGGTGCCGGTGGACAGTATGTCAACAAAACTGAGTCTGCCGTGCGGATGACACATCTTCCTACAGGTATTGTAGCGCAGTGTCAAGATGAAAAGTCCCAACTGAAAAATCGCGAAAAGTGTATGAGAGTTTTAAGGGCAAGAGTTTTAGAGGCGGCTCAGGAAACGCAGCGGGCAGCCACTGCTGAAGATAGAAAAAGCCAGGTTGGAACTGGTGATCGCAGCGAACGCATTAGAACATATAACTATCCTCAGGGACGCGTTACTGACCATAGAATTGGATTAACATTGCACAAGTTGGATAGTATTTTGAATGGTGATTTAGAAGAACTATTAAATGCACTCATTACTGCTAAGCAAAGTGAGCGCTTACAACAGGTGAAATAATGGAACAGGGAAAGCCGGTTTGGACTATTGTAAAAATATTAGAATGGACAAAGCAGTACTTCGCAGATAAAGGCGTGGAAACACCACGTCTTGATGCCGAGGTACTGCTTTGTGATGTTTTAAAATGCCAGCGTATTAATCTTTATGTTAATTTTGATCAACCCTTGGAAGAAGATGAGTTACATATATATAGAAGTTATGTGGCAAAACGCGCGAAACACGAACCACTTGCTTATATTTTGGGGCATAGGGCATTTATGCATAGTGAATTTAAGGTTACGGAAGATACCTTGGTGCCACGGCCGGAAACAGAGCTTTTAGTGGAACAAATAGTTGAGCTTAATAAAGATAAGGGGCCGCTGGATATTTTGGATATTGGTTGTGGCAGTGGAGCAATTGTTGTTTCCCTATTACAGCTATTACCTTTGAGCAGAGCAGTGGCAGTAGATATTAACGCCAAAGCTGTAGCTGTTACCTTGGAAAATGCTGCAAGTTTGGGAGTTGCTGAGCGTTGTAACGGGCTAGTATCAGACTTATTTGAAAACGTTGCAAAAGGTAAAAAATTTGATGTTGTAGTATCCAACCCGCCTTATATACCTACCGCAGTACTTTCTTCGCTGGCGGCTGATGTACAGAAAGAACCCCGCACAGCTTTAGACGGAGGGGTAACTGGTCTGGATTTTTATCAGCGGATTTTAAAAAACATTAATGCTTTTTTAGAACCCGAAGGTATGGTAGCTTTTGAGATAGGCATAGGGCAAGGGGAACAGGTTGCCAAGATGTGCCGGGAACAAGGGTTAGCAATAACTGCAGTACGTAATGATTATGCTAATATTGACCGTATGGTATTCGCTACTAAAGAGGGAAGTAAATATGCAAACGAAATTTTGGCAATTAGACAAAAATAAAAAGCTTGAAATACAATTGGCGCAAGCGGCAGAATTAGTGCGAAGGGGTGAAGTGGTGGCCTTTCCTACTGAAACTGTGTATGGGTTGGGAGCCAATGGATTAGACAGTGAGGCTGCCAAAAAAATATTTGCAGCTAAGGGGCGCCCTGCTGATAATCCTCTAATCTTGCACATTGCAGATAAGAAAACTATGAAGCTTTTATCTACAAATTTATCGCCAAGTGCTTTACGGCTAATGGATAGTTTTTGGCCTGGACCTTTGACAATTATTGTGCCAAAATCACCACTCATTCCTACGGAGGTAACAGCGGGTCTAGAAACGGTGGCCATTCGAATGCCGAATCATCCTATAGCCAAAGTGCTAATTGAATTAGCAGGGGGCCCTATTGCCGCTCCTTCAGCCAATAAGTCGGGAAAACCTAGTCCTACTACAGCCCAGGCCGTAAAAGAGGATATGGAGGGGGTTATTGCCGGAATTATAGATGGCGGGGCTTCTAATATTGGTGTTGAATCCACTATTGTTGACACAACGGCTCCGATTCCCACAATTTTAAGGCCTGGCGGTATAACCCTAGAAATGCTGGAGGAAGTTCTGGGCGTGGTGGAAATAGACCCGGGACTTTTACAAGCAAATCAAAGGCCCAAAGCTCCCGGCATGAAATATCGTCATTATGCTCCTAGAGCGGAAATGTATCTGTTGGAAGGAAAGGATGTTTCAACTGAGATTTGTTATTTTGTAACGCAAGCCAGGGCACAGGGTAAAAAGATTGGTGTTTTGGCAGCTGGCGACGTTGTTAGTAAATTAGCGATTAGCGAGCAGATAATTCTCCATTCTTGGGGTTCTACCCAAGCGGAGTTGGCAGAAAAGCTTTATGATTATCTGCGACGCTTTGATCAAGAAAATGTTGATGTTATAGTTGCTCAGGGTGTGTCTGAGGAAGGTTTGGGGCTTGCTATTATGAATAGAATGCGTAAAGCAGCGGGTAACAATATTTTAAAGGCAGAAAATGGAAAACTTATCCTACAAAGTGGGACAATTCCTAGTTTTTTGTGATAAAATATTAGTGGCCTGTTTACAGGTCAACAGAGGGAAAAATTTGCTGGAAGTAAGGGGATTATCATTATGGAAATAGCAATTGGTAGTGACCATGGCGGCATTCATCTAAAAGAACATATCAAAACTTATCTTATGGAAAAAGGCTTTGGTGTAGAAGACTATGGTACTTATGGCGAAGAATCAGTTGACTATCCTGATTATGCTGAGGCAGTTGCCAAAGGGGTAGTAGCAGGAAAACAAGAGCTTGGCATATTAATTTGCGGTACAGGCATTGGAGTTTCTATTTCTGCTAATAAAATAAAAGGAATACGAGCTGCACTATGCGGAGATTGTTTCTCAGCTTTAATGAGCAGAGAACATAATGATGCTAATATTTTATGCTTGGGTGAAAGGGTTATTGGCCTAGGATTAGCAGAAAAAATAGTTGATACTTATTTGACTGGTCATTTTCAAGGTGGGCGCCATGCGCGTCGTGTAGAAAAAATAATGAATTTAGAAAAATAAGGTGATGTAATGGAGCTTGAGAAAATAGAATTACAGCTTATAGCTGCAGCTGAAGAGTTAATTACCATAGCTAATCCCCAAAAAGGACAGGTTTTTGTTGTAGGATGCAGTACCAGCGAAGTAGTTGGCAGTAAAATAGGCACAGCTGGTTCTATGGAAGCGGCTGAAATTATTTTTCGCGTTTTGCAGGAAGTTGCCAATAAGCATGAACTATTTCTCGCAGTACAATGTTGCGAACATTTAAATCGTGCCTTAGTGACTGAAACGGCAGCAGCTGAGAAATATGGCTGGGAAGAGGTGGGCGTTAGACCGGTGCGATATGCCGGTGGTGCATTGGCTACTATAGCCTACGCAAATTTTACTACGCCTATAGTAGTGGAAAAAATCGTTGCCCATTTAGGGCTTGACATAGGGCAAACCCTTATTGGCATGCACTTGAAAAGAGTAGCAGTCCCGGTGCGGCTTGCTCAGCAAAAAATTGGTGACGCAATTTTAACTGCGGCACGAACAAGACCGCCATTGATAGGTGGCGAAAGAGCTGTTTACAAATAATAGTTGGAGGGATAGGCGATGAATTTAGAAAAATTAGAGGTAGTTGATCCGGCTATAGATGCCGCAATTAAGGAAGAGTTAGGTAGACAACGCAATAAAATTGAATTAATAGCTTCCGAAAATTTCGTCTCTCCTGCAGTAATGCAAGCTATGGGTACGGTTTTAACCAATAAGTATGCGGAAGGATACCCTGGGCACAGATACTATGGCGGTTGTGAATATGTAGATAAAGTAGAAACTTTGGCCATTGAAAGAGCAAAAAAACTTTTTGGCGCCGAGCACGCCAATGTTCAGCCTCATGCTGGCGCTAACGCCAATACTGCGGTATATTTCGCCTTCTTAAAACCAGGTGATACTATTATGGGAATGAATCTCTCTCAAGGAGGGCATTTATCACACGGCAGCCCTGTAAATATTTCCGGATCTTATTTTAATGTTGTGCCTTATGGGGTAGATGTAAAAACAGAAACTATTGATTATGAAGAACTAGAAAAATTGGCTATAGAAAACAAACCTAAAATGATCGTAGCAGGAGCGAGTGCTTACCCGCGTATTATTGATTTTAAGCGTATGGCAGATATTGCGCATAAGGTGGGCGCATTGCTTATGGTAGATATGGCTCATATTGCCGGATTAGTTGCCGCAGGTTTGCATCCCAGCCCGGTACCATATGCAGATATAGTAACGACTACAACTCATAAAACCTTGCGTGGTCCTAGAGGCGGTTTGATTTTATGCAAAGAACAATATGCCAAGGCTATTGATAAAGCAGTTTTTCCCGGAACTCAAGGGGGACCATTAATGCATATTATTGCTGCTAAAGCGGTTGCTTTGGGGGAAGCGTTAACTCCTGAGTTCAAGGTCTACCAACAAGGGATTATTAATAATTGTCAGACTTTTGCTAAAGGTCTTTTAGCTGCTGGGTTTAGACTTGTTTCCGGTGGTACAGATAACCATTTAGTATTAGTTGATGTGCGTGGGCAAAACTTGACTGGTAAAGTGGCAGAGCATATGTTAGATGAAATTGGTATTACTTGCAATAAAAATACAATTCCTTTTGATCCGGCTAGTCCCTTTGTAACCAGTGGTATTCGTTTGGGAACTGCAGCAGTTACCACTAGAGGCTTTAAAGAAGAAGACATGTTAGAAGTTGCAGCAATTATAGGATTAGTTTTAAACAATACTCAAAATGCTGCTGCACAAAAAGAAGCTGCTGATAGAGTTGCCACCTTGTGTGCGAAATATCCTATGTATCCGGGATTATAAGGGAGGAGTATCAAATAATGTCATTACACATATTAAATCACCCTGTTATTAATCATAAATTGACTATGATGCGCAATAAAAAAACAGACAACAAGCATTTTCGTGAGATGTTAGATGAAATTGCTATGCTTATGACTTATGAAGTAACCAAGGACCTTCCTTCTAGGGTGATTCCGGTGGAGACTCCTGTGGCTGCTACAACCGGGTATGAATTGGATGTATCAGGTATTATTATTGTTCCAATTCTAAGGGCTGGGCTAGGGTTAGAACGTGGGGTAACCCAAGTTATTCCTAATGCTAAAGTGGGGCATATAGGTTTGTATCGTGATCCCCAAACTTTAAAACCAGTAGAATATTATTGGAAACTACCGGAAGATAAAGGGGCAGAAATAATTGTAGTAGATCCTATGCTGGCAACCGGTGGCAGTGCTACCGCCGCTATAACCATGCTTAAGGGCAAAGGATATAGAAAAATCAGAATGATGTGTTTAGTAGCAGCTCCTGAGGGTGTTGAGGTTCTGCAAAAAGCACATCCTGAGGTAGAGATATATACAGCAGCTTTAGACGATCATCTAAATGAACATGGCTATATTGTTCCCGGTTTGGGAGATGCGGGTGACCGTATTTTTGGTACGGACTGATGGAGAGACCTGACTGGGATAGTTATTTTATGGAGATTGCTCAAATAGTAAGCAAACGTTCTACTTGTTTGCGTCGTGCTGTAGGGGCAGTTTTAGTAAAAGATAAACAAATTTTAGCTACAGGTTACAATGGAACCCCTAAGGGATTACCCCATTGCGAAGAAGTTGGTTGCCTGCGCGAGCAGCTTAATGTTCCTTCAGGACAAATGCATGAATTGTGTCGAGGCATTCATGCGGAGCAAAATTCCGTTATTCAAGCAGCTGTTAATGGTGTGTCAATTTCAGGATCAACATTATATTGCACCCATCAGCCTTGCGTTGTATGCAGTAAAATTTTGATTAATGCCGGTATTAAAAGGATTGTTTATGCTAATCCCTATCCTGATAAATTGGCAGCGGAAATGATGCATGAAGCAGGTAATATTGAAATGATAGTTTTTACTGAAAAAACAGACCAAGAAACCGGTAAAAAATAATGTCAAAGAGAGGCATTTATACACGAATACTTTCTCTTGATGCATATTGCCCACTTGTTGTTAAATGTTTTTTGTACTATACTATAGGAGGTATTATTACAAAAATTTTATGTGGGCGATTTAGGTCGCAGGAAGGTGCATAAGTGCAATCATATTTAGTGGCTTTTGCCATTGCTTTATTTTTGGGGTGGGTTTTAACACCCTATGTAAAAAAAATTGCTTTTAGGCTAGGCGCTGTTGATAAACCGGATGCACGTAAGGTGCACCATGTTATCATGCCTCGCTTAGGAGGCTTAGCAATTTATATTGGCTTTATGGTGGCAGTGTTAACGTGTATGAATATTACCAAAGATGTAGTTGGTGTATTATTAGGAGGCACGATAATTTTACTGGTGGGTATATTTGATGATATATATCAGCTTTCCGCTAGAGTTAAATTGTTGGGACAAATTGCCGCTGCAATGATTTTGATTTTGTTTGATATACGGATTGAATGGCTAAATAACCCAATGGGTGGCTATTTTTACTTAGATTATTTGTCAATTCCCTTTACTGTATTTTGGGTGGTTAGTTTTACTAACGTTGTAAATCTTATGGATGGCCTAGATGGTCTGGCCGCCGGTGTATCTGCTATTGCCTCTGTAACGATTATTTTGGTAGCGTTACAACAAGGCTTTTACCCTGTTGCTATTATCACAGCAGCTTTGGCCGGTGGTACTATTGGGTTTATGCGCTACAACTTCAATCCCGCGACGATTTTTATGGGTGATACAGGAAGTTTGTTCATTGGCTACATGCTGGCAGCAATTTCTATTTTTGGCGCGGTAAAAAGTGCCGCAACGATTGCGCTTATAGTGCCGGCAATTGCACTGGGACTACCAATTATGGATACGGCTTTTGCCATTGCAAGGCGTTACATTAATGGAAAACCTATTTTTCAACCGGACAAGGGGCATTTGCATCATAGACTTTTGGCCTTAGGATTTAGTCAAAGGCAGGCAGTTATGCTTATGTATTTAATTAGTGCCGGATTGTGCCTTAGTGCTGTTTTATTTACTGAGATTGACGGAATTTACGCAATTTTATTGCTTGTCATTATTGTTGCGGCCATTTTCATTGGGGCAAAGAAAATCGGCATTTTAAACGATCGCTAACAATATAGGGGTGTAGTAGATTAATGAAAAAATTAAAAGTTATGACCGTGTTTGGAACTAGGCCAGAAGCTATTAAAATGTGTCCGGTAGTTTTAGAAATGCATAAATATCCTGATTATATTCAACCTATAGTAGCCGTAACGGCACAGCATAGGGAGATGCTTGATCAGGTTTTGGGGTTATTTTCTATAGTCCCGGATTACGATTTGAATATAATGACGACAGGGCAGACGCTGTACGATGTTACAGGTCGCGCTTTGGAGGGATTACATCGTGTTTTGGAAGAAGCAAAACCTGATATTATTCTTGTCCATGGCGATACAACTACGACTTTTGTAGGTGCTCTGGCGTCTTTTTATATGCAGATTCCTGTGGGACATGTAGAAGCAGGATTGCGTACCGGAAATAAATATTCGCCATTTCCGGAAGAAATGAACAGGAAATTAACCGGGGCTATTGCAGATTTTCACTTTTCTCCAACTCAAATTTCCAAAAATAACTTATTAAAAGAAAATATAAGTCCTGAGAAAATATTTATTACAGGAAATACCGTTATTGATGCTCTCAATACTACTGTAAAAGATAATTTCACGTTTCCCTATGGAGAAATACAAAAAGCTATAGCTAGCGGGAATAAATTAATTTTAATGACTACTCATCGTAGAGAAAACTTGGGTGAACCTATGCGCCATGTCTATATGGCCTTAAAAGAGGTGCTGGAAACTCATCCAATGGTAGAAGCAATTTTCCCTATGCATAAAAATCCTCAGGTGCGCAAGGTGGCAGAAGAAATATTAGGACATTTGGATAGAGTTCATTTGATTGAACCTATGGATTATGAACCATTTACCAATTTAATGGCCAAGGTGGACATTGTTTTGACTGATTCGGGGGGGATCCAAGAAGAAGCACCGGCTCTTGGGAAACCTGTGTTGGTACTTAGAGATACAACTGAGCGACCGGAAGCGGTAACAGCAGGAACTGTAAGATTAGTGGGAACGAACAAAGACTTGGTTCAGCAAGAAACCATAAAGCTTTTGGAAGATGAAAAGTATTATCGCTCAATGTCTGATGCTTGCAATCCTTATGGTGATGGAAGGGCGGCTGAACGTATTGTAAAAATTATATTGAATAATTATGGCTACCCTATAGAAAACATTTCCGAGTTTTTTGATAAAAAAACAAAAAAGTAGTTGTCACATAGGTACATATATATTAAAATATACAATAACCGACAGAAAAGTTTGAATAGTTTGTGACATTTTTTGAAATTAACGAGA
>JAAYAE010000043.1 GCA_012719555.1 Acholeplasmataceae bacterium
GAGGTCGAGATTTGATTAGAATGTTTTCCTAAGTTCAAGTTTTTGGAACAAAAACCTTCAACAACTTTGAAAGCAACGCTTTCAATACTGCACGTTCCGCAGGAACGGCTGCACTTTGCGAAGCAAAAGCTGAACTTTCGCACAGCGAATACTGCACACAAAAGAAGGGCACTCACTTTAGTGAGCGCCCTTCTTTTGTATTATTCTATTCGTGTTCCACTCCGCACTCGCCACAACAGCCGGTACAGATTTCTATGCCTTCTGTAGACATGCCATTTTTTTGTTTATAGTCATAAATTGCAGCCTTTAAGCCATCTGCTGCCAAATTAGAGCAATGCATTTTAATTGGAGGTAACCCATCTAATGCTTCAGCCACAGCTTTGTTGGTCAAAGTAAGAGCATCTTCAATGCTTTTTCCTTTAGCCAATTCTGTAACCATGCTGCTGGTTGCTATGGCAGCACCACAGCCAAAAGTTTTAAACTTAATATCGGTAATAATATTATCGTTAACTTTTATAAAAATCTTCATAATATCTCCACAAACAGGATTGCCTACTTCGCCAACACCTGAAGCATCAGCAATTTCTCCTACATTGCGAGGGTTAGAAAAATGATCCATAACTTTTTTACTGTACATAATTTATCCTACTTTCTTGGAATTATATAATGGAGACATAGCTCGTAAAGTCTCTACAATACCAGGTAATTTCTCTAATAAATAATCAACATCTTCATCAGTTGTAAACTCAGATATAGTAAGTCTTAGGGAACCATGGGCAATTTCATGAGGCAACCCAATAGCCAACAATACATGGGAAGGATCTAAGGAACCACTAGTACAAGCACTGCCACTGGAAGCCGCTATGCCTACTAAATCTAAGTGCAAAAGCAAACCTTCACCTTCAATATACTTAATACTAAAGTTTACATTATTTGGTAAACGGTCTACAGGGTCACCATTTAATTTAACCTCAGGAATTTTTTCACTAATTCCTGCAATCATCTTATCCCGCAGCTTAGTTAAACGAGCGGCGTTTTCAGCCATGTGCAAACGAGCATGTTCAGCCGCCAACCCAAGACCTTGAATTCCTGCTGTGTTTTCTGTGCCGGGACGCAATCCACGCTCTTGTCCGCCACCAAACACTAGTTTTTCCACCTTAATACCCTTACGAATGTATATAGCTCCGGTGCCTTTAGGACCGTGGAACTTATGTGCCGTCAAAGTTAGCAAATCGATATTGTCTGCCTTAACATCAACAGGTACATGACCTATTGCTTGCACCGCATCTGTGTGGAATAGAACACCATGTTTCTTGGCAACAGCGCCAATAGCACGAATTGGTTCAATAGTGCCAATCTCATTATTGGCAAACATGATGGAAATCAATATTGTTTGCGGAGTTATTGCTTTTTCCACATCTGCAGGGTTAATCTTGCCGAACTCATCCACAGGTAAATAGGTAATTTTGAAGCCTTCTCTTTCCAATTCTTCACAAGTATGCAAAATCGCATGATGTTCAATGGAACTGGTAATAATATGATTTCCCTTATTCTTGTAGGCCTTGGCAATTCCCAATAAAATTGTAGTATCACCTTCACTACCGCCACAGGTAAAAGTTATTTCCTCAGGAGTAGCATTAATAAGTTCAGCCACTTGTACTCTTGCTGTATCTAAAAGTTCATGTGCTCTCCTACTGATTTCATAAACACCTGATGGATTACCATAATTCTCCGTCATGGTCTTCGCCATTGCTGTTGCTATTTCAGGCAAGACCTTAGTCGTTGCTGCATTATCCAAATATACTTCGCGCATTATAACCTCTCCTTTTTATTCCCTACTAAACCACTAAGGATTATATGTATAATATAGCAATTACTAGTATATTTGTCAAGTATTAATATGATTATTATTCGTTATCAGTAACAATTTCATTTTGGCGCTTTATTCATCCAGTTTTTGATCACCAAACTTTATGAGCTTATATTTTCTCATAATCTCTGAGATCACAAAAGCTAGAATTGCCGGCAAAATAAAGTGCAGTAAGGCTATTTTCCAAAGCACCCCATTATCTGAACCCATTGTTGCAATCGTAGTCATTTGTCCTACCAAACCGCTAGTTCCCATGCCGGAGCCCGCCGGAATATTTTGCATTTTAAAAACCAAGGTAGCAACCGGGCCTAAAATCATACTAGTCAGGGTTGGTGGTACCCAAATATAAGGATTTTTGACAATATTGCCAATTTGCAGCATAGAAGTTCCTAGGCCTTGGGAAACTAGTCCTGATACCTTATTTTCTCTATAACTGGCAACCGCAAAACCAATCATTTGACTGGAACATCCTACGGTAGCAGCTCCACCTGCTAACCCACCCAAACCTATCATAAGGCTAAGGGCCGCACTGGAAATTGGCAGCGTTAGTATAATGCCCATAATAGCTGAAACTACTATGCCCATGAGAAATGGGTGCAACTCTGTAGCATCCATAATAATAATGCCGCATAGTTTCATGATTTCATCAATCCCAGGAGCTATAAAGCTTGCCACCAAAACACCACTTAAGATTGTAATACAAGGTGTAACTAGAATATCTACTTTAGTTTCTTTAGATACCAATTTCCCTAATTCACAGCTAATAACTGTCGCCACATAAGCTCCAACGGGTCCACCTAATTTATTACCGACAAATCCTGTAATAATACAGGAAAAAATAACTAGAGGCGGTGCTTGCAAGGCATAAGCAATACTGGCACCAATACATGCTCCCAACATGCTCATACTAAACTTACCGGCCTCAACCAAAATAGGTATACCAATTTTCTGTCCAATAGTTGACATAATCAACCCTATCAGCAAGGAACAAAAAAGTCCTTGGGCCATTGCTGATGTTGCCTTAATAAAATATACATTACCAGACAAGCTAATATTTTTATCATCCATTTTGTTACGCCATGCGCTCATAATACAACTCCCTTTATAATATTGTTTTTTTATACTGCAATTTTTCGCTGTATACGCACACGGCGCTTTACTTGCTTAATATTTTATCCAAGGATTATAGTTTTTAACTTTTCTGCTTTTTCTTGCCAATCAGAAGTATAAATACCGCCACCCTGAGCAAATATGGCGCTGCCGCCACCCTTACCTGCAAAAATTTCATTGGCAGCTAGGCAATAAGCCTTACAGTCACCTTGAGCGCCCTCTCCTAGACCGAACTGATAATTAACCCGATTGCCGCTGCGGTATACAATGCCAATAATAACCTTGGGCTGTGCGGATAACAATTGCATTAATGCCTTGGCTTCCTTGGCATCGCACTCTTGCGCCACCATTACCACCTTGCAACCATTAACTGCTAAAGGAGCTTTATCCATAATTTGGGGCAATTGCAGAAGGAATATTTCCATTGTCTTTGCCTTAACCTTACTAATAAGTTCAAGTATTTCTTCTTTTAGTTTAGTAACAGCGGCCGGCACTTCTTCAACTTTTACCGATAACATATTGCTGGTTTCTAGCAAAGTCTTAGTCCGTAGCTGCATATCACGCAAGGCTCGTAACCCACAATTAAACTCTACTCGTACGCCTCCTTTATGTTTTTCAAACCGCAAAATCTTAATCATACCTATCATGCCTGTAGACGTAGGATGTGTTCCGCAACAAGTGCAAATATCCCCATCTTTTATGGATACAATGCGTAAATTACCATGAAGTTTTTCATTCTTTTTTCGCATTGGCAGTTTGAATGCTTCTACATCCATCATATAATCAACATGCACTGGTTTATCTGCCCACAATTCAGCATTGGCAAAAGTTTCTGCTTTGAGCATATCTTCTTCGGTTAATTCCTTGTCTAAATCAATAGTTACTACATCATTATTCATATGGAAACCAATGTTATTAGCCCCGCACTCTTTCCAAAATGCATAGGAAAGTATATGCTCTCCACAATGTTGTTGCATGTGATCAAGACGCACACTCCAATCTAAAGTGACCTTAACCTGGCTGCCAACAAGCAGTGGTTTATCAACATAATGCACAACTTCTTCATCTACATCAGCAGCATAGGAAACACGTGCATCATTAATAAATCCTTCATCAGACAACTGTCCCCCGCCCTCTGGGAAAATAATCGTTCTATCCAGTACAACTAGATATCCATTGTCTTTAGGCGTACAACTTATTACAGTAGCAGTGCAGTTTTTTAGCATGGAATCCTTTTCAAAAAGTTTCTCTGTCATATGTATATCCCCCTCCTTTTATGAACAATAAAAAAACAGTCCTCTCCCTAAGGAGAAGACTGCAACTATTGGAATATTGCCACATTCCTCGCACCTGAAGGTATGATGGTACACAACAGGTAGGTCTCCTGGCTTTGGTTCTGCGTCTTCCACACCTTCCCAGTTTCCCAGTGGCCAATTGTGGTTGACTCCCCATTACAGTAGCGGGACTGCGCCGGATTTTAACCGGTCTTCCCAATTAAGCAAAGGCCGTAACCTTTGCGCCTGTTCAAACTTTCCAATAATCATTATATAGTATTTTTATCTGTATGGCAAATGATAATTATGTTAAATTTATCACCTTCAGCAAATTTCACTTTTACCTTGCCCTCGGCCTCCCAGAACTTTAAATTTGCTTTATGCATGCCTCTAATTATTGAGGCTAATTTAGCCGGATGAACAATTGTCATTTCATATTTTCCACTAGGAAGAGCGTCTATCTGCTTTTTAATGGCAATCTTGTAGCCATAAGATTTAACCAATTCTCCAAAGGAAGGATGAAAAGGTCCTGCTAAAATATTACCTTCTTCACAAAGCTCTGCATCTGGCTGCAAGCCCATTCTAATAACTTTAATTCCGTTTTCAGTTAAACCTTGGTATAAATAAAATGTTTGTTCAACAGCCTCATCTAATGTGAGCGGTCTATATTTGCCCTCTGCATAGCTTTCAGCTAAAGCCGTACCCTGCACAACCAGCAAAGGATAAATCCTCGCTATGGCAGGTTTAAGGGCTATGGCTTGTTTCAATGTATCTCGCAGACTGTCCCAATCCTGCCCGGGTAGTCCCACCATAAACTGCAGTCCAACAATAAAACCCTCCGCTTTTAATAATTCTACTGCTTCTGTGACTTGAGTTCCGGTATGACCTCGCTCAGCTTTTGCCAATACCCTGTCATCTAATGATTGAGCCCCTAGCTCTACTGTTTTTACTCCATATTGTTTTAGTAAGGCAAGGGCAGTTCTATTAATATAATCAGGTCTAGTTGACACCCGAATTTTACCAATTAAACCTTTTGTACGATATTTTCCGGCTAACTCCAAAAGTTCTTCCTGAAATGCAAAGGGCAAAGCCGTAAAAGAACCTCCATAAAAAGCCAACTCATTTTCTGCTGAAAGTTTAGTCCAAGCCGCATATTTTTCTATTTGCGCTCTTGCTGCATTAATACCGCTATCTTTTTGGCCGCTAATTGTTCGTTGATTACAAAATACACATTGGTGAGGGCAACCTGCGTGGGGAATAAAAACCGGTATGATTTTGCCCATACTTTTACCTCCTATGTTTTAAGTGAAAAGGGCAGCTGATTATCAGCTGCCCTTAAAATATTCTATATTTACTAATTTGTCAATGTCGGGTTACCAAAAACTCAGGTTAAAGCAGCTAAAGCTACCTTGGCAGCCTGTTGTTCAGCTTCTTTTTTTGTACGTCCACTGCCCCGTCCCTGTTCCTTACGATTTACCAAAACACGCATGGTAAATATACGTTCATGAGCAGGACCTGTAGCTTCAAGCTGATCATATTCTATGTCTACAACTCCATTTTTTTGCACTTCTTCTTGCAAGCGAGTCTTGTAGTCCATATCAATGCCTTCTTTAGCCAAAGCATCAATGTGTTTCAGAATTATATCGTACAAAAATTTTTTTACTTCTTCCAGACCATGATCTAAATAATACGCACCAACAACTGACTCAAAGGCATCTGCCAATATAGACGGACGCTCTCGTCCAGAAACGTTTAGTTCTCCATTACCTAAAAGCAGGTAATCTCCCAACTTCATTTTCCTAGCAAATACAGCTAATGTAGTTTCACATACCAAAAAAGCACGTAATTTAGATAAATATCCTTCATCCTTCTTTGTATACTTATCATATATATAAGTACTTACTACTAAACTTAATACCGAGTCACCTAAGAACTCTAACCGTTCATTATGTTCGGGATGAGGACGCTTTTTTGATTCATAGGCATAAGAGGTATGGGTTAAAGCAGTATTCATAAGCTCCAAATCGTGCATCTTAATGTCTAAGGACTTGCATAGATTAATTAAATCTTCACTACGTTTTTTATCCATGCTTCACCTTCATTGCTTATTCCTTATATTTTTTGAAGACGATGGAGGCATTATGCCCACCGAAACCAAAGTTATTAGATATAGCAACATTAACTTCTGCCTTGCGTGCTACATTTGGCACATAGTCAAGGTCTAAACCTTCTTCTACATCAACATCTTCATAATTGATTGTAGGCGGAATAATGCTGTTAGCAATAGTCATAACGGTAGCAATTGCTTCAACGCCGCCTGCGGCACCCAACAAATGTCCGGTCATAGATTTATTGGAACTAATAGCAACTTCATAAGCATGCTTGCCGAATATCTTTTTGCAAGCAAGAGTTTCATTTAAATCATTACGATGCGTAGAAGTACCATGTGCATTAACATAATCTACATCATCAGGAGTTACGCCGGCATCTTTAATAGCTTGCAACATACAAGCCGCAGGCATTTCGCCACTAGGATCCGGAGCCGTAATATGATAGGCATCGGCATTCATGCCAAAACCAATAAGTTCAGCATAAATATACGCGCCACGAGCTTTTGCATGTTCTAATTCTTCTAAAACAACTACGCCGGCACCTTCGCCCATAACAAACCCATTGCGCTTTTTGTCAAAAGGACAAGAAGCTTTTTCAGGTTCCTCATTATTGCGAGACAAAGCCTTCATGTTGTCAAAGCCAGCTACAGCTACAGGAGAAATAGCAGCTTCTGTACCCCCGGCAATCATAATATCAGCATCACCATATTGAATAGTGCGTAAAGCATCGCCGATACAGTTAGTGCCTGTTGCACAAGCAGTAACAATTGCAGTATTAGGTCCTTTGAAGCCTAAAGCTATAGAAATCTGGCCTGCCGGCATGTTAGGTATTTCCATTGGGATAAAGAAAGGACTGATTCTGCTTGGTCCTTTTTCCCCATATTTCAGAGATTGGTCAAGAAAAGTATGAATACCACCTATGCCGCTGCCAACGCAAACGCCGGCACGTACAGCATCAATTTCTGCGATATTAAGTTTAGAGTCATCAACTGCCATTTTAGCAGCCGCTACTGCAAACTGGGTTACACGATCCATACGTTTAGCTTCTTTTTTATCACCGTAGTTGGCAAAATCAAAGTCCTTAACTTCTCCGGCGATTTTTGCATCAAAGCCTTCAGTATCAAACTGAGTAATAAGACCAATTCCAGATTTACCTGCTATTAAATTTTTCCAAAATTCCTCTTTACCAATACCAATTGGAGTAACTAGACCAACGCCTGTAACAACAACTCGTCTTTTCAAATAAATCACCTCATAATTAAATTTGTGCTATCTCTTCTTTGAGCCTTCTAAATATCTCATGCACAGGTAGTATTTCTTTTATTTTCCACATATTTGCCCCGGTAAAAACAAGCCCGGTTTCCACGTCGCCTTGTTGTGCTCTAGTCAAAGCTCTAATAATGCAAAAACTGCGAGAACAACGCTTAAGGCATGCATCACAAGTTATGGGCGGAGGAGGATTACCCTCCAGAACTAACTTGGCAAAAGGATTTAATATAGCACGCCCTTTATAACCCACCGGGCTATCGATCTGTACCACATCTTCCTTAGTCATTTGCAAATAGAATTCTTTCAAGGCAGGTGCTCCATTGGATTCCACGCTGGCAGCAAAACGGCTTCCCATCTGCACACCATTGGCCCCCAATTTCAATAACTCTGCTATATCATGTCCGTCAACAGCACCACCGGCCGCAATAACGGGTATATTAACTTCTGCCACAATTTCAGGCAGAATGTCTTTAATAGATCTTTGGGTTCCCAAATGGCCCCCAGCTTCTGTTCCTTCCACTACTATAGCCGCAGCACCCAACTTTTCTGATATCTTTGCTAGCTTTAAAGAGGATACAATAGGAACTATCGCGACACCATATTCCCGCCCAACAGCGAACATATCTCTTGAAAATCCGGCGCCGGCTACAATCAGATCTATTTTTTCTTCTGCTGCTGTAGTAATCAGTCCCAAGAAAGCACGAGCAGCAACCATGGCATTTATACCAATAAGGCCCTTGCCCTCAGAAAGTTTTCTGGCCAATCTGATTTCCTTGCGCAATTCTTCAAAAGGCATTCCAGATGCAGCAATAAGACCAATGCCGCCTTCTCTTGCCACTGCTGCAGCTAAACTAGCAGTAGAAAGCCTAATAGCCATTCCTCCTTGCACAATAGGAATTGTAGCAACTTTATCACCAATTTTTAGCACTGGTAAATTCAACAAATATCCCCCATTTCAGGACTTAATAAAAAATTAGGATAAATTTCGGAAAGTCCTCTAGTAGGGGACTTTCCGAACATAATTCAATTATTGTTTATCCAACAAATCTACAGCATCTTTAACTGTGCGAATTTTTTCAGCCACCTCATCAGGAATCTCAGTGTTGAACTCTTCTTCAAAAGCCATGATTAATTCAACAATGTCCAAAGAGTCAGCGCCCAAATCATCAATGAAAGTGGACTCCATTTTTACGTCATCAGCGTCAACGCTTAATTGTTCAACGGTAATTGCTTTTACTTTATCAAATGTACTCATTCCAGTTCACCCCCTTCCAAAGGATATGTTTTTGTTCATTACCTACATCACCATGCCACCGTCAACGTGTAACGTTTGTCCGGTTATATAAGCAGCCTCTTCCGATACTAGGAATAGCACTGCGTTGGCAACATCTTTTGGTTCACCGGCACGTTTTAACGGAATACCGGTCAACATTTCTTCCACTACCTTTTCAGGCAGCACTTGCGTCATATCTGTGGAAATCAAACCCGGAGCTACGGCATTAACATTAATCCCTCTGGAAGCAACTTCCTTGGCAACGGATTTTGTAAAGCCAATACATCCCGCCTTAGCAGCAGCGTAGTTTGCCTGACTGGCATTACCCATAACGCCAACTACTGAAGAGATGTTAACTATCTTTCCTGATCTTTGTTTCATCATATGTTTAACAGCAGCTTTAGTGCAATTAAAAACACCTTTTAGGTTAGTTGAAAGTACTGCATCCCAATCTTCTTCTTTCATTCTAACAAGCAAGCCATCACGAGTAATCCCAGCATTATTGATAAGTATATCAATTTTACCCAGTTCTGTAACTACTTTTTCCACTATTTCTGCAGCAACAACAGTATTAGCAACATCGCCTTGTACCAAAATAGCTTTGCGGCCCATAGCGGTTACTTCATCTGCTACTGCTTCGGCAGCAGTTATATTTCCTGCATAATTTATGGCAACATTGGCACCTGCACTTGCAAGAGCCAAAACAATAGCTTTACCTATACCACGGGAACCACCTGTAACTAATGCTACTTTACCGTCTAGAGTCATTCTATCTAACCTCCTTGAAATAAGCAAGGGTTTTTTCTAAACTTGCCTCGTCTTCCACATTAAGACCAGTGAATTCCTTGGCTATTTTTTTTGTGAAACCGGTTAAGACCTTCCCAGGACCTACTTCTACGAAAGATGTTACTCCACTGTCAATCATATTTCTAACTGAGGTTTCCCACAATACAGGCATAGCAGCTTGTTTAACTAAAAGTTCTTGTATTTCAACAGCGCTGGTTTCGCCTTGTGCTGTTACATTAGCAACTACAGGAATCTTAGCATCATGAAAAGCAACATTTTTCAATTCTTCGGCCAAGCGTATGGAGGCCGGTTTCATCAAAGAACTATGGAAAGGTGCACTTACAGGAAGTAAAATAGTGCGTTTAGCACCGGCGGTTTTTAGTTCTTCAATAGCTTTATTAACACCTTCTACAGCACCGGCAATAACAACCTGTCCCGGGCAATTAAAGTTTACTGCTTGAACAGCTTTGCCGGTAGCAGCTTCTACGCTTTTACAAATTTCTACTATTTTATCACTGTCTAGTCCTAAGACAGCTGCCATGCTGCCCTCACCAACAGGAACTGCTTCTTGCATAAACTTTCCACGTTTACGTACTGTACGAACTGCATCAGCAAAACTAATAGCACCGGCGGCAACCAATGCGGAATATTCACCCAAGCTGTGTCCAGCGGCAATATCAGGCTCAATACCATTTTCGTTCAAAACTTTCATGGCAGCAATGCTACAAGTTAAAATAGCAGGTTGAGTATTATATGTCAAGCGCAATTGATCTTCAGGACCTTCAAAGCACATTGTGCTAATAGAAAATCCCAAGGCCTCATCAGCTTCTTTAAATACATCACGAACTATAGGATAATTATCATAGAATTCTTTCATCATTCCTACAGTCTGGGAACCTTGACCAGGAAATATAAATGCTATTTTGCTCATTGTAAAACTCCTCTCTAAATTCAGTGTATATTGTAAGTATCCTATTTGCAAAGTCACTTACAATTATTTATGCCATTTTACTAGTACAGACGCCCAGGTGAGACCTGCACCAAAGCCTACCAGCAGTACATTTTGATCTTTTTTCAAACGACCTTCTTCCCTTGCCTCACACAAAGCAATGGGAATAGATGCTGCGGAAGTATTACCATATTTTTCTACATTAACCATGATTTTATCCGTAGATAATTTCAAACGCTTAGCTGCAGAGTCAATAATACGAATATTTGCTTGATGTGGCACCAAAAGATCAATATCATCTTTTTTTAGTCCGGCCTTTTCCAACACGTGTAAAGCTGTTCTTGCCATAATTTTAATGGCAAACTTGAAAACATCATTGCCACTCATGTGTATGAAGTGCTCGCAAGCGTCCACAGTTTCATGGGAAGCAGGTTTTCTAGAGCCGCCTGCAGGCATGCTTAAATGTGGTCCACCACTGCCATCAGCACCCAAATCAATGGCTAAAATGCCGTATCCTTCGTCCACATTACCTAGTACTGCTGCTCCTGCCCCATCACCAAAAAGTACGCAGGTATTTCTATCTTTCCAGTTCATAATGCGAGAAAGAGTCTCGGCTCCTACAACCAATACATGTTTGTACAAGCCGGAAGCAATTAACTGACTAGCTACCGCAGCTCCATAAACAAAACCTGAACAACCTGCTGACAAATCAAAAGCAGCAGCATGTTTAGCTCCAATTTTGTCTTGTACCAAACAAGCCGTGGAGGGAAATTTTGTATCAGGAGTTTCTGTAGCCACAATGACCAAATCAATGTCCTCAGGAGTTAATCCAGCATCAGCAATAGCTAAATTTGCGGCCCTTACAGCCAAATCAGAAGTAGCATCTTCCGGTGCAGCAATATGTCTTTCTTTTATGCCGGTACGTTCCACAATCCAATCATTGTTTGTATCTACTAGTTTTTCTAAATCATAATTAGTAACCACTTTTTCCGGAATATAGCAGCCCATACCTAAAAATCCAACGCTTTGTTTAATCATATAATTATACTCTTCCATTCTCATGTAAAATTTCCGTGCCGATGCGACCGACCACATCTTTTTCTGTCAAATCAATTGCTACTCTAACAGCATTCTTAATAGCTTTAGCTTTGGAACTGCCATGGCAAATTATGAAGGGGGCTTTAACTCCTAACAATAATGCTCCACCATATTCAGCAGGATCCAATTTCTTTTTTAGCTTCATAAGTGCCGGCTTAATTAGCAAGGCACCAATTTTTGCTAAAATACCGTCATTAAGAACAGCAGCCTTCATTAAGGTCAAAATAGCTGTGGCCAAACCTTCTGCCACCTTCAGTACGACATTACCAACAAACCCATCGCAAACTACTACGTCTACTGTACCTTTGTTAATGTCTCTGCCTTCTACATTGCCTATGAAATTAATTGCCGTTTCTTCTTTAAGCAAAGGATAGGTTGCAAGTGCCTGCTCATTTCCCTTAGTCTCTTCTTCCCCAATGTTTAAAAGTCCCACACGAGGATTTTTAATACCTAAAATAAGCTCGGCATAAATTGAACCCATAACAGCTCCTTGTACTAATTGCGCAGGTTTAGCATCAACCTTTGCCCCAGCGTCCAATAAAACAGTTGTTCCTGTAATGCTGGGAATCGCAGTAGCAATTGATGGCCTTTCAATTCCTTTAATGCGTCCCAACCCAAAAAGTGCGGCGGCTACTGCTGCTCCTGTACTACCTGCAGATACCAAAGCATCACATTCATTTTTATGCAAAAGCCCTGTAGCCACAACAATGGAAGCATCCTTTTTTGCTTTAACACTAATGCCCGGATGCTCGCTCATTTCTATAACTTCACTGGCATGTTGTACTATTACTTTAGGATTGTTTTGTGCATTGTTATGGGCTAAAATTTTGTCAATCTGCGCGCTATCTCCAACAAGTACCACTTCGCAGTCATATTCTTCAACAGCCTGCAATGCACCTAATACAATTTCCCCCGGACCAAAATCTGTTCCCATTACGTCAACTGCTATTTTCATTTTTGCCCGGTCCTTTCTTCTGGTAATGAAACTATCAAAAACTTTGCTCGGAATACTTCTTTATTATTGTTTCTAATTTTCACCCAAACAATGTACTTATCATTTTGCTGTCTAATTACCTCTGCCCTTGCTACCAAATTAGCACCACTATAAATTGGTACTTTATACTTAACATTAGCCACACCGGTTAAAGCCGCGGGAGCATCTATAACCGCTAAGGCTAAAGAATTTGCTTGAGCAAACATATAGTGACCTCTAGCCACACCGGTCTTTTGCAAAACCATATCTTGAGTAACCTGCATCATGGAAATTCCACTATGGCCCAATTCTAAATCAATAAGCTGTCCAAAAATATCTTCGCTGGCAATAGCTTTTAGCTTTTCCTGCGCGTCAATAGCCATATGCTTAGTTCTTTCCCTAAGTTCCGGGATACCTTTGGCTAGGCGATCTAAACGGATAGTTTGAATACTAACCTCCAACGTATTCGCCAATTGCTCATCTGTAAGAAATGGATTCTTCTCCAATTCCTTTAGAAGAGTCTCTTGCCTTATTTGTTTTTTAGATGTACTCACTGCCTCACCCGCTTTTAGTACCAAGTCTTAATATCTGTTGTTATTATAAAATACTATAC